>JBFWIG010000028.1:0-13249 GCA_050256115.1 Bacteroidales bacterium
AGTTACAGAAATAGTTGTAGTTTTGCATCGCCTTTCAAAAAAGGCACTTTGACAAGATGGTCCGTTCATCTAAGGGTTAGGATTCAAGATTTTCATTCTTGCCATAGGGGTTCGAATCCCCTACGGACTACCAAAAAAACCGCCAGGCTGCCCCGGCGGTTTTTTTTATGCTCCATTCGCGCGCAGTGCAGCTCTTGCGCGTCAGCGCTTTGCACTGCAATACTTTTTTTTCTGCACCAGAGCTCTCGAAGCGCGCATGCGCTTCGATGCACCAGAGCGTTAGAGCACCTGCGTGCAGCATTAAAGCATTAGAGCACTAGAGCACCAGGAAATTAGGAGGAGTGTTGCGCGAAGCGCAACACTCCTCCTAATTTCCTATCTTTGCTCCCAATAAATTTATTAACCATGAGTAACCGTCGAGTTCGTGTCCGTTTTGCTCCCAGTCCTACGGGGCCCTTGCATATTGGAGGGGTTCGTACTGCCCTTTTTAACTACTTTTTTGCCAAACAACAGGGTGGCGATTTTCTGTTGCGTATAGAAGATACCGACTCGCAGCGTTTTGTTCCGGGTGCAGAGGCCTATATTATGGAATCTTTGCGTTGGTGTGGTATTAAGGTAGATGAGGGTGTTGCCGAGGGTGGCCCTCATGCCCCTTATCGTCAAAGCGAACGCAGGGCCATTTATCGTCAGTATGCCGACCAACTGGTAGCTTCGGGTCATGCTTATTACGCCTTCGATACCCCGGAGAGGCTTGATGCGCTGCGGAAGGAGGCTGAGTTGTCGGGGGGTGCATTCACCTATAACTGGCAGGTCCGTAAGCAGATGGAGACCTCTCTCACACTGTCGGTCGATGAGGTTCAGGCACGAATTGCCAATGGCGATCCCTGGGTAATCCGTTTTAAAATGGCCGAAGATGAAGAGGTAGTGATGCAGGATCTGATCCGCGGCGAGGTAGTGGTAAACAGTGCGACGCTCGATGATAAAGTGCTCTATAAAAGTGCCGATCTGTTACCCACCTACCATCTGGCCAATGTTACCGACGATTACCTGATGGAGATATCGCATGTAATCCGTGGGGAGGAGTGGCTTCCTTCGCTGCCTCTGCATGTATTGCTCTATAGAGCGCTTGGGTGGGAAGATAAGATGCCCCGTTTTGCCCATTTGCCCCTTTTGTTAAAGCCCGCCGGTAACGGGAAATTGAGTAAACGCGATGGTGATAAGATGGGCTTTCCTGTATTCCCTTTGCAGTGGCGTTCGGCCGAAGGCGAAATTTCGACGGGCTATCGCGAAGAGGGCTATTTCCCCGAGGCTTTTGTGAATCTCCTTGCCTTGTTGGGCTGGAATTCCGGCACTGAGCAGGAGATTTTCACAATGGATGAGTTGATCCGCCTCTTTTCGCTGGAGCGGGTCAATAAGTCGGGTGCCCGGTTCGACCCTGTGAAAGCTAAATGGTTTAACCATCAATACCTGCAGCAGAAGAGCCATGAAGATGTGGCCCGTTTGTATATGCAGTTCCTCATGGAGAAGGGCATTTCCGATTCGCCCGCGCGGGTAGAGCAGATTGTGATGCTTATGAAGGAGCGCGTCAATTTTGTGCATGAGATTTGGGAAAAATCATCTTTCTTTTATGAGGAGCCGGCCGGTTACGACGGAGCCTCGGTGCAGAAATTCTGGAAAGAGGATACCCCTGCCATTTTACAGGCGTTGATTCTCTTGCTAGAGCAAGTGGACCTCTTTGCCCGGCAGCCTCTGGAAGAGGCGTTAGTTACCTTCATCCGGGAGAGGGGTTATGGAATGGGAAAGGTGATGAATGCGCTACGGCTCTCTCTTATTGGGATTGCTAATGGCCCCGGCGTAGCAGAGATAGCCGAAATTCTGGGAAAGGAACGCACATTAGCCCGAATCCGTAGGGCTGTTAACGAGATTTCGGTTAGGTAAAGGAGGAATCGATGCACCCTTTTTTATTTTCTGAAGGTTTCATTGTATCGATTGTCGGATTTTTTTTACTTTTGTAGCCGAAACTGCCATTAGCGGTTCGTTCACGGCGCATTCTTCTAACGGTTAGGAAGTCAGATTCTCATTCTGAAAATAGCAGTTCGATTCTGCTATGCGCTACTAACGCCTCCCGGAGTGGAGGCGTTTTTTATGCTTTTCCGGAGCGATTTTCTTGAAGTGAGAATGAGAAGAGTGATACGTAGTTTTCTGCTATTTGTTTTGACGGCTTTTGCGCTCTTGCAGCCTGTACAGGGTCAGAAACTGCAACTGTATGGCAAAGTTACCGATAAGGCCGAAAAAGGGCCACTTCCCTATGCTACTGTCAGACTTCGGGATACCCTTGTGGGCACAGTAACTACTGTCGACGGGAATTACCGTCTGAATGCCGATATCTCCGAGGCTATACTGGAGGTGTCGATGGTGGGGTTCGAAAAGAAGATTGTGGAGGTAAAGGGCACGGGTCAACCCCAAAAGTTCGATTTTGTGCTTTCGGAAGAGCTCTATTCGCTCGACGAGGTGGTGATCCGACCCGGTGAGCGGGCCAATATGATTATGCGCAACGTGGTGGCCAATAAGGGGGCCAACAATCACGCTCTTTTCCCCGACTGGGTAAGTCGTGTGTATAGTAAGATTGAGATTGATCTGAAAAACGTGAAACGACCCGAACGGGAGAAGGGGCTCTGGAAACAGATAGGGTTCGTTTTTGATTATATCGATACGCTCGATACCGACGGAAAGACCTTCTTGCCGGTTTTTATCACCGAAACGGTATCTGATCTCTATCATCTGCAGGATGGTAAAGTTCACGAGAAGATTGTGGCCAGTAAGGCCTCGGGTATGCAGACGGGTATGATAACGGAGTTTACCGGGCAGCTCTATACCAATCCCGATCCCTATAGTAATTTTTTCGAGCTGTCGGATGTGGCACTTATTTCGCCACTACACGACGCGGGCACCACTTTTTATCGCTATTCACTCAGAGACAGCTCGATGGTAGATGGGCATAAGGTTTTTGAGATTGCCTTTTACCCCAAACAAAAGATGGATCCTGCTTTTAAGGGAAAGGTTTGGGTGGTTGATTCAATCTTTGCCATAACTCGTATTGAGATGCGCCTTTCGGCGGAGGCCAATGTTAATTTTTTACGCGATCTGGTGTTCGAACGCAATTACACGCATCAGAATGATGTATGGATTCCTGCCGACGAAGCGCTTTGGATAGACTTTAATCTGCAGAAGAAGAAAGAGGGAAAGTTAATTGGGTTGATAGGGCGAAAGAGCACGGTTTACAAGGATTTCGCTTTTGCCCCTACACCTAAGTCTATTGTTAAGCAACAGAAGAATATCTCGCTCTCTGCCACTGCGCATCAATACAACGATCTGGCTTGGGACTCTATTCGTCCTGTGGGGCTTCAGGCACGCGAAGCGGCAATTTACGGGATGGTCGACTCGCTGAAGAATATTCCGGTGGTGAAGACGGTATTTGATTATATTCAAATGTTTTTCTTTGGTTATAAGGAATTTAATAAGTTTGAGATAGGTCCCTATTACTACATGTTAAGCTCTAATCAAATTGAGGGTACCCGTTTTCGTCTGGGAGGGCGTACTACGCTCTCCTTTCACGAGAAGCTCCGGCTAAATGGTTATTTGGCATATGGTGTTAAGGACGAGGATCTAAAATATAGTGGCGGTGTTGAGTATTTTTTCCGAAAGGATCGAAGGTTTTCGATCGAGGCACAGTATGAGCACGACTACCAGTTGTTGGGTCGGAGTGCCAATGCATTGATGGAAGATAATATCCTCACCTCTGTACTGAGTAAGGAGCCGATGTCTAAACTCAACATGATAGACCGCATTACTTTACGTTCTGACAAGGAGTGGAGCGGGCCTTTGTCTAACTACTTTATATTCACATACGAAGATATTCATAGCAGTGCCTATGTCCCTTTCTTCGACCGGCAGTTCCAGAGAATTCCTTCCATATCGAATGCCGAACTCTCTGTTAATACGCGTTTGGCCTTTGGTGAGCAGTGGGTGCTGGGCAATTTCGAAAAGACCCGCTTTGGAAGTCGATATCCCATTGTTCAGCTTGAAACGGCCTTTGGTCTGAAGGGGATTGCTGAGAGTGGTTACTCCTATTTCAAGTTGAATCTGAATCTCACCGACAGGCTCCATTTTAATCCCTTTGGGTACACATCGTATCGGATTCAGGCAGGAAGAATCTGGGGTGATCTCCCTTTCCCGCTATTGCGAATCCATGAGGGGAATGAGACCTATGCTTTCGACAGTCAGGCATTTAATCTGATGAATTACCAGGAGAGGGTAAGCGACAAATATCTGTTGTTGGTGGCAGAGCAACATTTTCAGGGTTTCTTCTTTAATCGCGTTCCTCTCTTGCGTAAGTTAAAATGGCGTGAGGTTATTGGGGGACGTTGTCTCTTTGCCGATCTGGATGATTCAGGCCATGATGCTTTGGTTTTTACCCCCGGGATGCAGGCCTCTTCAGGTAGACCTTATGCCGAACTGAATGTGGGCATTGAGAATATTCTCAGGTTGCTCAGGGTAGACGCAGTATGGCGACTTACCGACAATGAGGTGCCACACGATCCCTTCTCGCTTTTCCTTTCCTTGCAATTCTCTCTCTAGTCTTTGGGGTCTCTCTGTTGTGCATGATGCTCAATGGGCAGATATTGCTTCAATAGTGGCTAGTGCTCAACAAATAGAGCAAAATTATGAGGCTGTTATGGGGCAAATGTGTAAATTTGCCCTCCCTGTATAGACGCAAACGATCAATTATAATACATAGTATATGTCGGAAAAAAAACTCTTTACCGAATTCCCTCCTGTCCCGACCGAGCAATGGGAAGAAACCATTAAGGCCGATCTTAAAGGTGCGGATTATGAGAAGAAGCTGGTTTGGAGAACCGGCGAAGGTTTCAATGTGAAGCCTTACTACCGGGCTGAGGATCTGCAGAATCTTACCTATCTGAAAGTGCTTCCCGGGGAGTTCCCTTTTGTCCGCGGCAGCAAGAAAGAGGCCAATTCCTGGGAAATTCGTCAGGAGGTGAAGGTCTCTTCTGCAAGGGAGGCCAATGCTACTGCACTGGATGCCCTGGCCAAAGGGGTCGATGCTGTAGGATTCAACATCTCTCCCAAATCGAAGGAGAGTGAGATAGACTTGGCACAACTTTTAAAGGGGATCAATCTTTCTGAGCAGCCCCTCTATTTCGAGGCCGGTGTTAATTCGCCCGCTATCCTGGAGTATCTCTCTGCCAATGGTGCTGTTAAAGGGGGAATCTTTTTTGATCCCTGTGGTCGTCTGGCTTGTAGCGGAACCTATTTTGGACAAAAGAATTTTCCTTTGCAGATGCTTGTTAATTTGATTTCTGCATCGGAATCTATGGTGTCGTTCCGCGTTATCGGGGTAGACGGATCGCTCTATCAGAATGCCGGAGCCACGTTGGTTCAGGAGTTGGCATTCTCGCTGGCTGCCGGTAACGAGTATCTCGCGCAGCTTACAGCTGCCGGTTTCGATGCTGCAAAGGTGGCTCAAAAGATGGCATTTCGTTTTGCCATTGGCTCTAATTACTTTCTGGAGATAGCCAAATTCAGAGCTGCCCGACTGTTGTGGGCTCGGATTGTTGAGGCCTGGAAGCCCGGTTCCGGAAGTTCGGCGGCTATGTATGTACATGGAGTAACGGCCAGTTGGAATATGACACAGTACGATGCGCATGTGAATATGTTGCGTACCACTACCGAGGCGATGTCGGCCGCTCTGGCGGGAGTCGATGCGATTTCGGTACTGCCTTTCGACGCTGCGTTTAAAGTATCGGATCGTTTCTCGGAGAGGATTGCCCGCAATCAGCAGATTATGTTGAAGGAAGAGGCCTGGCTCGACAAGGTGGCCGATCCTGCTGCCGGGTCGTATTATATAGAAAATCTCACCCATTCGATGGTTGAGGCTGCCTGGCCGCTTTTCTGCAAGCTTGATGAAATGGGCGGGTTCCTGGCGGCTCTCTCCGCCGGTTTTATTCAACAACAGGTAGAGGAGTCGGCGGCAGGTAAACGCGAGGCATTGGCTAAGCGCAAAACGACTCTTTTGGGAACCAACCAGTATGCGAACAGTACCGAAACCTTGTTGTCGCGGCTCGAGATGCCATCTATCGGGGTTTGCTGTACCTTTAGCGATGAAGCACTGGTAAAGAGCATCCGGCCTTTCCGTCTGGCTGAGGCGTTCGAAGCGCTCCGCCTTAAGACAGAACGCTCAGGGAGGAGACCTAAAGTATTTTTGCTTACCATCGGGAATCTGGCAATGCGAAAAGCACGTGCCGGGTTTTCGCTCAACTTCTTTGCTGTGGCCGGTTTCGAGGTGATCGATAATAACGGTTTCGCAACTATCGGGGAGGGTGTTGAGGCTGCCGGGAAAGCCGGTGCCGATATTGTGGTGCTCTGTAGCAGTGATGATGAGTATACAACGTATGCGCCTCAGGCTGTTGAAGCTCTCCGGGGCAAGGCGCTCTTTGTGCTTGCCGGTTATCCGAAGGAGCTGGTAGAAACGCTGAAGGCTGCCGGCGTGGAGAACTTTATTTTTGCCGGACAGAATGTTCTGGCAGCCCTCGAAGCATACCAATCGAAGCTGGGGATTTGATTCCCGGCCGGCTTTTGATTTTACCTTTTAAACTCTAGCAGAATGAAACCCGATTTTAAAAATATAGCCCTTACCAAACCTTCTGAAGTTGCCCGTGAAATGCAGACTCCCACTCCGGAGGCTGCCTCTAACGGTTGGACTACCGCCGAGCAGATACCGCTTAAGCCGGTCTATACCGAGGCCGATCTGGCCGGGATGGAACATCTGCATTATGCTGCGGGTGTAGCTCCCTTCCTGCGCGGACCCTATTCTACCATGTATGTGCAAAGGCCGTGGACGGTTCGTCAGTATGCAGGATTCTCTACCGCCGAGGAGTCGAATGCTTTTTATCGCCGTAATCTGGCTGCCGGCCAGAAGGGTCTTTCGGTGGCATTCGACCTTGCTACTCACCGTGGTTACGATGCCGATCATGAAAGAGTAGTGGGCGACGTAGGTAAGGCAGGCGTCTCCATCTGTTCGGTCGAAGATATGAAGATTTTATTCGATCAGATACCCCTTAACCAGATGTCGGTCTCCATGACCATGAATGGCGCAGTATTGCCGGTAATGGCCTTCTACATTGTGGCCGCTCTCGAACAGGGTGCCAAACTGGAGGAGCTGGCCGGAACCATTCAAAACGATATTCTTAAGGAGTTTATGGTGCGAAATACCTACATCTACCCTCCTGAAATGAGTATGCGTATTATTGGCGATATCTTCTCTTTTGCCTCGAAAAATATGCCCAAATTCAACTCCATCTCTATCTCCGGCTATCATATGCAGGAGGCCGGAGCTACTGCCGATATCGAGATGGCCTATACCCTGGCCGACGGGTTGGAGTATCTTCGTACCGGTATTCGTTCGGGCTTGACGGTTGATCAGTTTGCTCCCCGTTTATCCTTTTTCTGGGCCATCGGGATGAACCATTTTATGGAGATTGCCAAGATGCGGGCTGCCAGGATGCTTTGGGCTAAGATTGTTAAGCAGTTCGATCCTAAAAATCCCAAGTCGATGGCACTTCGCACCCATTCACAGACTTCGGGATGGAGTCTTACCGAGCAGGACCCTTACAATAATGTGGCCCGTACCTGTATCGAAGCCATGGCTTCGGCACTCGGCCATACACAATCATTGCACACCAATGCACTCGATGAGGCGATTGCACTTCCCACCGATTTTTCGGCCCGTATTGCCCGTAATACGCAGATCTATCTGCAGGAGGAGACCGAAATTTGCCGTTCGGTCGATCCATGGGCCGGCTCTTACTATGTTGAATCCCTTACCAAGAGTCTGGCCGAAAAGGCTTGGGCATTAATCGAAGAGGTCGAGAACCTTGGAGGTATGGCCAAAGCCATTGAAAGCGGGGTTCCGAAGCTTCGCATCGAGGAGGCGGCTGCCCGCAAGCAGGGTCGTATCGACTCCGGGAAAGACACCATTGTAGGGGTCAACAAATATCGGCTCGAGAAAGAAGATCCTCTTGAAATTCTTGAGGTTGACAATACAGCCGTTCGCAGACAACAGATAGAGCGCCTTGCCCGTTTAAAGGCTAACCGTAATCAGGCTGCCGTCGATGCTTCGCTGGCCGCTATTGAGGCCTCTGCTGCCGATGGCAACGGAAATCTTCTGGCTCTTGCTGTTGAGGCAGCAAAAAACAGAGCTACTCTGGGCGAAATTTCTAACGCAATTGAAAAAGTATCAGGGAGGTATAAAGCTGTGATCCGTACTATATCAGGGGTTTATTCGGCTGAGAGCCAGGATGATCCTAATTTTCTTGAGGCTAGAAAACTGGTTGAGGAGTTTGCCCGTAAAACGGGTCGTCAACCTCGTATTATGATTGCTAAAATGGGTCAGGACGGACATGATCGCGGGGCTAAAGTGGTGGCCACCGGTTATGCCGATCTGGGATTCGATGTCGACATGGGGCCGCTGTTCCAGACCCCTGCCGAGGCGGCTCGTCAGGCGGTAGAGAACGATGTTCATATTCTGGGTGTCTCCTCTTTGGCAGCCGGCCATAAAACATTAGTTCCACAGGTTATCGAAGAGCTGAAAAAATTGGGTCGCGAAGATATCATGGTGATTGCCGGCGGAGTGATTCCTGCACAGGATTACCAGACCCTTTACGACGCTGGTGTTGTGGCTGTTTTTGGTCCCGGTTCTAAGATCTCGGAGTGCGGTAAGCAGTTAATCGATATTCTGCTCAAGGCTGCTGAGGCGTAATTTCCTGCTCCTGAAAACCTTTGGTAAGATTTTTGCTTGTTAGGAATATTCTAAACCATGCTTTCCCCTTTACTAAATCTAATTTCTGCAGAATGAAAAAAATGTTGTTTGTTTTAATGGCTCTTGCCATCGGGTTTGCCTCCTGTTCGCAAAAAAAGTCTTTGCCTAAGTCGGCCTATGAACCTGCTCCTGCAAGTAGTGTTGCTGTTTCACAGCCTGTTGTTCAGCCCTCAGTATCGACCGATGCGGGTGGTTCTGTTGTATCGCGTACCGAAAGTGTCAGGGTGCAGGGTGGTGGTTTACTGAAATAGTATAATATCATTGTGGGTAGTTTTCAAAGCCAGACCAATGCCCAGAACTTGAAAACCAAATTGACATCGCAAGGGTATCAGCCAACCATTCTGTTTAATGAGGAGAAAATGATGTATCGGGTTAATATCAGCTCTTTCGATCAGGAAGCGGAGGCTCGTCTGCAGATACAGCGAGTAAAAAGTGCTTTTCCCGAGTTTTTTGATGCCTGGATTCTGATTGCTCAGTAATCTTTCCCGGTTTTATAGCTAAAAGAGAGAGGCGATTCCGCAGGGAATCGCCTCTCTCTTTTTATACAGTGTGTAGTGTGTTACTAATTGGCCTGTTGTTGCGCCTCTTGAATCATCTTCTCGTTGGCCTTAATTAAAATCTCTACGCGACGATTTCTGGCCCGACCCTCAGCGGTGTTATTGTCGGCAACCGGCACATCATAGGCCTTTCCTTCTGTAACCATGCGCGAACCGGCAACACGCTTTCCAACCAGGAAACTTTTAACGGCGTTGGCTCTTTCGAGCGAGAGCCTTTCATTGATAGCACGCGTTCCTGTATTATCGGTATGACCCTGGATAATCAGGTCGGTGTCGGGGTTGTCGTTCAGCGTCTTTGAGAAGTCGGTCAATGCATCGATAGAAGTTTGGTTCAGATCGCTCTTTCCGGTTGCGAATAATATCCCTGCGTCGAAAGTTACTTTGATGGCTTGCAGATTATTTTCGTCGGTTACAGTGGCCACAGAGGCCCCTTCAATCCGTTCCAGTTCGGCTTTCTGTTTATCCATTTTCTTACCGATAATTGAACCGGCTGCAGCTCCCACAATGGCACCTACACCGGCACCGATCGCAGCGCCTCTGCCACCACCGGCCAATGCCCCGATTCCGGCACCCAGACCTGCGCCACCACCCGCACCCATGAGGGTGCCTTTTGTGGTACTGTTCATATTGGCACAACCTGAGGCAAGGAGGGCAACGCCCAAAATCCCAATTGTTAAAACATTGAGTGACTTTTTCATAATCATGTTTTTAATGGTTAAAAATCAATACCCGGGAGTGTGTGATTATGCAAATTTGTAGGCCCAACAGGACTCGAACCTGTATCTAGAGTTTAGGAAACGCTCGTTCTATCCCTTGAACTATGGGCCCTTATTTCACCCGGCAATTGTTGCCCGAAACGTTGGGCAAATATAACGATTGTTCCCGATACTGCCTATTCGGCGGTAAAAATTGCATTTCACAGCGCTTCTTCCGAGTCAGGTAAACAAGAATTAGGCCATTTCTTCATGGCCCCGTATTTTTTCGTTATTTTCGCCCCCGGTCTAAACTATTCGGTTAGGCGTGTGTTGTATTTACATGCATCTTGTAACGATAAAATGGAAAAGAATACGATGAACAAACGAGTTCTATTAATGATTCTCGATGGATGGGGAATTGGAAAGCATGATAAATCCGATGTGATTGCCACGGTTGGTGCCCCCCATATTGAGAAATTGACACAGACATATCCCCATGCCCAACTGCTTACTTCCGGCGAAAATGTGGGTCTTCCCGACGGACAGATGGGAAATTCGGAGGTGGGCCATCTCAATATTGGGGCAGGAAGAGTGGTTTACCAAGATCTGGTGAAGATTAATATTGCCTGCCGCGACAACACCATTGTAGAGGTGCCTGCCATAAAAGAGGCTTTTTCATATGCGCGCGATCACGCAAAGCGGGTCCATTTAATGGGACTGGTTTCTGATGGTGGGGTTCATAGCTCTATGGATCACCTTTTTAAGTTGACCGATGTGGCAAAGTCGTTTGGCGTAACCGATACCTTTGTTCACTGTTTTATGGATGGTCGCGATACTGACCCCAGAAGCGGTAAGGGTTTTATTGCTCAGTTGGAGTCGCATCTGGCAAACTCCACCGGCAAGATTGCCTCGGTGATTGGTCGTTTCTATGCCATGGATCGTGATAAGCGGTGGGAACGGGTAAAAACGGCCTACGACCTATTGGTCTCGGGTGTCGGGAAACCGGTAACCGATGTGGTATCGGCTATGCAGGAGTCGTATGATGAGGGAGTGACCGATGAGTTTGTAAAACCGATAGTTCGCGTCGACCAAACCGGAGCTGCCGTTGGAACGTTGAATTCCGGCGATGTGGTGATTTTTTTCAATTTCAGGAACGACAGGGCTCGAGAACTTACTTATGTTCTTACGCAGAAGGACATGCCCGATCAGGGCATGAAAACCCTACCGCTTCACTTCTGCACTATGACCCCCTACGATGCCTCTTTCGATGGGCTTCATATCCTTTTCGATAAGGATAATGTGAGCCATACACTGGGCGAAACTGTGGCCGCGGCCGGCAAACGACAACTGCGGATTGCCGAAACTGAAAAGTATGCGCATGTTACTTTCTTCTTCTCGGGTGGTCGCGAAGAGACCTTTGAAGGGGAAGAGCGTGTTCTGATTCCCTCACCGAAGGTTCCCACTTACGATCTAAAGCCTGAAATGAGTGCTTTCGAAATCAGAGAGGCTCTGATAGACGAATTGAAGAAACAGAAATTCGATTTAGTGGTATTGAATTTTGCCAATGGCGATATGGTGGGCCATACCGGCGTGTATGAGGCCATCAGTAAGGCTGTGAAAGCTGTGGACGCGTGTGTGTATGAGGTGGTGAATACCGCCCGGGCAAATGGCTATACTGTGCTCATTACTGCCGATCATGGTAATGCCGATTTTGCGCTGAACGAAGATGGATCGCCTAATACGGCCCATTCGTTGAATCCGGTGCCGTTTATTGTGGTAGACGAAGATGTGAAACGTGTGGATAACGGTATTCTTGCCGATATCGCACCCACCATCCTCTCTCTGATGGGCGTTCCCGTACCTCCGGCAATGACCGGAAAGGTGCTGGTTGGCTAAGCCTTGCCGGTTTTGTCATGACTCTGCCCTCTCTTATTCTGCCTAAGAAGCCTGGATCATCGCATACTGTGGTTTTGCTTTTGGGAGGAAATCTTGATAATCGCGAAGCACTGCTCAATGAGGCTCTCCGGTTGCTCGAAAGTGAAGTTGGCCCCTGTATAGGGGCCTCTTTGCTCTATGAGTCGGAGCCTTGGGGCTTTCCCGACAAAGTGCATCCCTTTTTGAATCGGGTTATTGTATTGCAGACCCTTCTCTCTGCGCAAGAGGTTCTGGAGGTGGCTCTTTTGGTGGAGATACGTTTGGGTAGGAACAGGGAGGTGGAGGAGGGTTTGTATGCCTCGCGAAAGCTCGATGTGGATATCCTCTTCTACGACGACTCTCAGATATCTACGCCCTCCCTCACCATTCCTCATCCACGTATGGCGTCGCGCATGTTTGTGCTGGTTCCTCTCGCAGAGTTGATGCCCCGGGAGTGTCATCCCGTGTTGGGAGTTACCATGGAGGAGTTGTTATTGGCGTGCAGCGATACGTTGTGGGTGCGCCGGTATCGTTAGTTTTCGGCTCAGGGAGGTGATCTTAACCTAAAATAGCAAGATTCTGGGGGGGATGGTTTTCAATTGAGTCCATGGAATTTCTAACGAAAACAGTACGGAATCTACACCTTTCAGACGTTGTATTACCTCCTCACAGAAGGGGGCTAACGGGTCACCACGCATCGCCAGTAGGTAATCAAGATGCTTCATACCGGGTGCGGGAAGCGATGTGCCGGTTCGCAGAGCCGTAAGAAGCAGCGTATGTCCCTCTTCTGTCTCAGCACGATAGTGAGCCCAAAAGGAGGTTTGGCTCGAAGAAACAGAAGGAGACCAGTCGGAAAAATGCCATCCAAATTGCTGCTGAAGCAACCATACCATTCGGGGGTGAGGGGCGGGCGAGGAGATGCCTGCAACTCTGACCTCCTCTTCGATGGGGATGGATAATGCGGTTCGGTTTCGACGGGTCATGGAAAGATGGTTAGGATTGGGCAGCGAAACTAGCCTGATGATCCGGCTGGCTCTCAGGCTCGATTTCAGGCCTGGGCATCTCGTTTTCGTAAAATATATCGGGAATCATTTTTCCCGAAGCAATATACGCTAATGCCTGTTCGGCAGCACTCTGTTCGGCCTCTTTTTTAGAGGAACCATTCCCTCTGCCCAAAATAAAATGGC
>JBFWIG010000029.1:0-13121 GCA_050256115.1 Bacteroidales bacterium
CCGCCACCTCAATTGATGGACCTGAATCTCTGGTAAACCAAAATCCTCCCATGAAAAAAGTCATCGACCTGCAAACAACCATCCTCCACATGGTGGTTGCACTGATCTGCGCTTGACAGAATCAGGAACATAACAATAAGAAAATCCGGGAAACCATTTACGGTATCACTGCCGAACTAACCTCTTCCGACAGTGTACCCTCTTTCGAGTTAACCTCCGATCGACCCATCGAGATTACCCTGCCCAAAGAGAGTATTCGGCTAATGCCCTCCGAGGCATTCGAGGTGGCTTACTACTTGCCCCTTGAAACCAACGACTCCTGTCTGTTGAGCAGAATACAAACCATCATCTTTGAGAATGACCTGCTGTTTATTCTGGACGACAACGACAAAGTAATCACCATCTTCGATCACACGGGAGAATTCATCAACAGAATTCAACACGCAGGGAATGGACCTAATGAATATTACAGAATCGGTGCCTTTGATGTGAAAGACAGCCTGATCTATATCCAAGATGATGTAAGAAACAGAATTCTTTCTTATTCATTTGATGGGCAGTGGGTTGGAACAAAGGATCTGGCAGTTAGATTCGAGACATTTCACATCCTTCCCAATAACTGTTACTTTATGGTAACAGGACATTCGTTTAACGAATTTCTCCCCTCTATTCAAAATCACGATTACCTATTGGGGTATCCCGACAGCCTGATTATCCGAAAAGGATTTCATCGTAATGAGGCCAGAAACAAGCTGTCGGATCAACCAAATCCATGGGAGATCATCGATTATATGGACACCCTCCTGTTTCTGCCTCGGTTTGGGCAATCCATCTACCAACTTACCCCCGAATATAAAATTAGAGAACGATACCGTATTCTCTTTGACAAGCCGGTTACCGAAGAAGCACTGGAACGCGCGGATCCGGGTAATTTGGGAAGGGATATCTCTGACCAGGGATATCAATTTCTGGGTCCCCAATGGTTCGAAACTCCCGAATATACCTCCTTTGGGTACACAAACCCCAAAGGATCCGGACAATTTGGATATACAACCTTATGCTATTACTCAAAAAAAAGGAGAACCGTATTGGCGTATAAGTCATCCAGGATCGATCCCACTCTCCCACTTCCCCTTTCTCCCATTACCACATATAAGAATTTGTTTGTTGCAGCAATATGGCCCAATGAAATTTCGCAGCGAATAGAACGAACCCCCGCAAAGAAAACCAACGACCCCGAAGTCCTTCGTCTTCTTGCCCAAGTGAAAGAGGACGACAATCCAGTACTGATATTCTTCAAAGTAAAAGAAAACAACCCGCTTTTCTAAATCCGGGCAGCGGCTACCATCGCTCAATCAATTAACTCATACTCACCTTTTCTGCCGCATTACCACCACCACAGGGTTGGCCTCCTCCGAGATTTTGCGGAGCTGTTTCAGCTGTTCCGGCAACTTGGCAGCCTTATCGGGATTCTCCTCAAACCAGGCACGAATGGCGAGCGGTTGAACCAAACTGACCAAATCGCCCTCAGGAGTAATGGTCATGATTCGATGCGAAAGGAACCCGTTGATATCATCCTGAATCCCTTGCAAAAGAGGCGAAGAGACAACCGTTCGATCCGATTTTCGATACACACCGTTATACACCTCCCTATTGTGGAAATATTGGAACAGCACCAGTTCAGGGGTCTCCGTCACCCAGGTTACATAGGCCGAAGAGGCAGCATAGGTGCTGTACATAAACATCTTATCGTATGGCCAATGATACGATCCCAGATTGAAAATAAGCCGGGGTTCCATCTGTTGGGGCGATATCCGATATGCGGTATCATTAAAACACTCCTTGAAGTAGGTAAAATCGTTGTACTTCCAGAAATAGCTTGTCCCATAGAAGCCGTAGTACTCTTTATCGTCGCCGGTTTTCAAGCTAATGCCCCCGTCTCTGCCCAGTATACCCCAGGTTCGTTCCGCTTCACCACCCATCATGGAGAAGTTCGTGATCTTTTCGAAAGGGATTAAGGCCGTGATCCGAGGGTTTCGGAAAGCGCCTTGCAGCGTGGTATCATTCTCTCTGCAAAACGACAACAATTGCGATGAGAGTTGTTTTCCCATTGGCATAGCCGGATGATATAAAGCCACATCCTGTTGCGTCACGAAGGTCATCGTACCTGCGGTAGAGGCTATCATTCCCAACCGAAGTCCGCTTTCCATCAACGTTACCGAGCCGCGATAGTTGCCCTGTAAGTCGTATTTTACGTAGCTTCCCGATGCCCAACCCTGAAAATAGAGTTCGCCCGAATATTCGTTCAGGCGGTAACTTCCTGCTTGTCGATATTCACTCTCGCCTTTGCCATAACGTCCAATAGCATGAAGAAACGATCCCCGGAGAGTAAAAGCAAAGCATTTCCCGCCCGACTGTCCGAAAGAGACAATCAACGTATCGCGATAGAGCCTGACCAAAGGATTGTTCCCAACAAAATAGAGAGAATCCGTCTCCAGCGGAATATACTCCACCGAAGCAAAGTAATCGGAGGCCTTTAAGGTATCACTTCGGCCGATGTGCGACTCCAGATCAATGCGGAGCACACCGTCGGCATCATCACTATGCGAAGGATGAGGTTGGCAGGAGGAGATGCCGGCTACAAAGAGCCATAACAGAGGAAAAGCAATGTAATATCTCGTCATAAGATAAAAATTTGAGTATTGTTATTCGCGCTTCATCGCATTCACCATTCACCATTAATTTTTCTGCCTATTTGGATGTAACTACCTCTTCGACGGTCGAAGTTTTGCGACCCATTAGCGCTCTCATTCACTAAAAGAGGAGAACTCGCTTCGCTCAAACAGCTCCTCTTTTTAGCGTTCATTGAGAGCGATGGGTCCCCGCCCAACTTCTCCATTGTCTCAGAAGCAGTTCATCCAAACGGCTAACCCCTGCGTCAGCCGATTATTGTTACATTGCGCGCCAGTGCAGCTCTTGAAGCGCGAATGCGCTTCGATGCACTAGAGCCCCCGCGCGAAGCGCATTCACCATTCACCGTTCACCATTTGCGCGAAGCGCACCATCCCCACTCCTCCTGCTCTGTCGGTGCCTTCCACCACAATCTGCAGTGAACGCCCCGACCAGAAGCCCACCGGGAAAGAGAGCTCTGCTTCGCCCTGGCTGTTGGTGATCACTTCGGGTTTCCAGAGGTAGGTGTTGCGGAAGTCGTATTCTAACTGGTCGATGGCAAGTTTGGGGTAGTAGCGGGGGGTGTAGAAGGTGTCGGGCACCATATACCCCCGCATTCGGGCAAACAGCACCCCGGGAATCGATTTGGTGTTATAGCCCTTCCCCGATCGGGTTTTTACCTGAATCACCGCCCCTCTCTCCTGTGCCACATCTACAAGGATACCCGACACCTCAATGGCCGGTACCGACTCCAGGGCTTCCGTATGCCACCGGAACAACTCCCTGTAGGCGTCGGTATAGAGCACTCTTTGGCGCTCCCAATAATCCTGATGCCTTTCGTCAAGTCCTTGTTTCAGACTTAATTTTACAAATTCGATATAGCTCTCATCCCACTCATTAATCCATCGCCCATCTATATAGATCTCGGCCACAGTGGTATTAATGGCGTAATCCTGAAACTGTATCTTCGAGCTGGAAGTGAGCCCCTTCAACGGAACTGGTCCACTCAGCCTAACTTGACCCCGATAGATATCGAATTGGTTCTTGTTACGGGCTCTCTCATCTGCAGCGTCCTCATCCTCTTGTTCCATAAGCTTCTCCTTTACGTTAAATCCCGGAATCTCTTTCTGCAGCACCTGCAGCAGGGTGCTGTTGGGGTCGTACTTCTTTTCGACGATTGCCTGGTCGATAAAGAGCCCTGCTCTGTCGCGCCCAAAGAGTTGTTTTACCTTTTGCATTCCCGAAATTTCTATTTCATCTATCCAGGCTATCCCCTGCAATCGGCTCAGGCTGTCGAGGTCGCGTTTGCCCTGCAGTTTTGCTGCCCGAAACGACAACATCAACGAATCCAAAAAGGAGCGGTCTAGCCGTTGAGCCACCGGTTGCACCGGTGGTATGGGCACCTCCGGTATCGAATCCAGCTCGATACCCACATTAAAGGCTCTCCCCTTGGCATTGAGCGCCTGCAAACGGAGAGTACCCATCTCCTCAAAGTAGAGGTTCTTAAAGGCAAAGCGGCCATCCGATCCGGTGAGCACATCATCCATCTGGGTGTTGCCCCGGGTATCTTTGGCAAAGAGGGTCACCTTCGACTGCTCGATCTTCTTATTGAATGCCGTGCTCACTCTTCCTGCGATATAGCTGTTCAGCGGCCAGAGATCGGGGAAGTTCTCCTCCCTTTTCTGTGCCAGAGTCTCCCAGGAAAAGCCGCGCCACCCGTGGGTGAGCAGCACCAGATCGAGCGCGGCGGCTCGCTCGGGGATCAACCCTGCACTCTTCTCCCCTTGCGTCTCCCTTTCAAAGTACCAACCCGGCTCCTCTATCTCGCCCTGCAGATCGGAGGTGAGCAGCATACGCGTGGGCAGCGACTCCTGCTCGGGGGGCAGGGGAGCACGGCTGCCATCGGTTACCGCCACGCAGAGTGCTGCCGGAAGGGGTTTGCCCTGCAGATCCTGCGAACGTACCTTCAGGGTCATGATCCGCCCGCCGGAGGTGTCGTTGGCTACCGAGGTCGATACCGTCAGCTGCAACCGATCGGGTCGGTCGATCCAGACTAATCGTTCGCCCACCACGTTTCCCTGTTGGGTAAAGAAGGAGAAGCGGGCAACCCCGCCCGCAAAAGCCTGCAGCGGGATCTTAAAGCGCGAACCGGCCTTCTCAATGCGAAGCGGCATCGAGAGGCAGTAGGCACCCCGGATCTGCCCCAGCAGCTCCAGTACCATTCCTCCCTGAGAAACGATGTTTTGCGAGGCGAAGATGCGCAGATCGAGGGTGTCGTTTACCGCTTTCCCAAACTGAAAGGTCAGGCCTGTGCTCTTTGGCACCGGGAGGGCTATCTTCTGTCCGTTAAAGAGCACTGCCGTGTAGGTTCGTCCGGCCATCGGGGTAAAGAGAAAACTGCCCATCCCTTTGCGCCCGGAGGCAAATGTGATCCACTCGTTACCCTCGTTGTCTACAATCTTTCCCTCCACCTCTACCCCGAAGCCATCCCTGGCCAGGGCCTTAAAGGCCATACGGCAGGGCAGTCCCTCCACCCAGTTGCCCCCTTCGGGCAGAAACTGCAGATCGATCTCCTTAAGCCGGCTGTCTCTGCCTGCCTCTTTGGCTTCCAGCCATGCCCTCTCCTCGGCTGCGGCTCGCTCACGCTCTTCGGCTGTGGCATTCTCTATCTGCCTTTTTGTGAGCTGGGGTTGCTCCCACAGGGGAGCCCCCTGCGGCAGAATGCGGTTGTTTACCACCTTCACCTCCCCTGCAGCAGCCCGGGAGAGCACCGGAAAGGAGAAGGTGTAGCGATAGCCGGGATCGAAGTAGCTCATTCGGGGAGTGTAGGCCCGGATCCGAAAGAGGCTTCGCTCCTCTACCCCTTCGGGCAGCACAAAGTTGGCTACCGCCTCGCCATGCTCTATACGGCATATCTTGCGCTCGGTAACCGTTCCCGCAGGGTCGATCAGCTCCAGGCAGAGCCGTGCCGAAAAGGTGGAGGGGGTGAGCAGGGAGGCGTGCGCTACCCACGCTTTCAGCCAGAGGGTATCACCGGCGGTGTAAGCCGCACGGTCGGTTCGCACAAACACCTTCTCGGCCGGAAAACCGCTCAGCTGCCGGTGCAGCGCCTCAATGGCTGTAGTGGCAAAAGAGGATTGCGGATTACCATCGGGTCTCTCAAGTTTGGCAAATGGCAACTGCAACGGAACCGTTTCGGCAGACAACGACACACAAACCGTAAAAAATAGCAGCACAAAAAATCGGAAACCCGGGCATAGGTCTACTAAAGGCCTGCCAGAACACACAACAATGGCTATTTTCATAAAAGTCGTTATAGCGGTAGAAGTTTGTCAAAGCTAATTAATCGATTTTGTAAATACAATATGCATGATAAAATAGCGCAAAAGCGCATTTACCGTTTCGCGCGAAGCGAATTCACCGTTCACCATTGTTTTCCGCCTAATTGGAGCTATCTGCCTCTTCGACGAGACAGGTTTGTCGACCCATTAACGCGCTCATTCACTAAAAGAGGAGAACTCGCTTCGATAAAATGGTTAATGGTTAACGGTAAATGGTTAATGAAAGGAAACGCGCAAGCGCAGCACTCGAAGCGCATTCGCGCTTCGAAGCACTTGAGCACTAGAGCACCAGATCTCCTGCGCATTAACCATTTGCGCGTCAGCGCACCAGCGCGATGGGGCCCCGCCAAACCTCTCCATTGTCTCAGAGGCAATTACCTCCAAACGGCTAACTCTCTACGGCCCCCAATCACCCGCGCGAAGCGCAGCACTCGAAGCGCATTCGCGCTTCGAAGCACTTGAGCACCAGATCTCCTGTTCTCCTGCTCCTGCGCATTAACCATTTCGCGCGCCAGCGCATTAACCATTCACCATTTTCGCACCCGCGCATCAAATTTTACCGCGACCTTCCGGGGACCTTGTAGGGACCTCGTGGGGACCTTCCGGGGACCTTGTAGGGATCTTCCGGGGACCTTGTAGGGATCTTGTGGGAAGAAAGTCCCCATAAAGTCCCTATAGCGCCCCTTTCATATCCCTGGCAGGTTCTCTGGATACACCCGTTATCTATTTGCGAAAAAGAAGTGTCCGCCGGAATTTATTCCTTATGGAAAAGAAAATAACTTTGCAGTATTGCATATACAAGAAGTAATCAATAATTTCGAAGTAAGAAATACTGATCATCAACAAAGAACCCTCGCATTATGAAACCACAACGCTTAAGAAATTTTCGGATATGTCTGACAATGGGTTTTTTGTTCACACTGGCCGCGAATGGCTGTGCACAAGACACCAATTTGCCCGTCAATACTTCCAGTTGCAGAAAAATCACGGTGGAATTTCCAACAGAAATAATGGACAAGGAGAAAATTTTCAAGAATGCTGCACTGATGTCGAAATATCTGGACTCCTGTTCGCTGATTCAGCTTGAGACCCGGCCTGAATGCATGATCGGAGAGATCAATAAAATCTTCATCCATAAAGAGCGGATCTATATTCTGGACTGGAAAGTCACCAAATCGGTGTTCATTTTCGACCTGAACGGAAAGTGTATCTCAACCATTGCCAGGATGGGGCATGGACCGGGAGAGTATATAAATATCACCGATATGTTCATTGACCCTCTAAATGAAACACTCAATCTGTTGGCCACTGCCAACAGAAAGATTATGTCCTTCTCGCTCGATGGGAAAGCATTGCTCTCTGAAACCACGTATCGCTATCCGATACTATCCATGGAGGCCTCCCGTGAGGGAAGCTACGTTGGATATATAGGGCGCGATAAAATCAACAGCACTATGATTGTCTTCAAGGATCGCAGCCTGAGTAAACTCTCCTATCGGGCATTCCCCCTCCCTGAAGGAGGAGGAATCTATCCCGGCACGGAGAGTGCCCTTGCCAATTGTTCGGGCGATATCTTTTACATGCAGCCCCTACAGAATAAGATCTACAAAATGAATCCCGGCTCCATCTCCCTCGCCTACGAATTCGACTTCCCATCCAGAAATCCGGATCCCAATCTGACACAGGAGAAACTCCAAAACCTCCCTCCGGATATCAAATTCCGCACAATATTCCGAATAATGAGATTCACGCAATTTAGCGCTGGACTCATCGCAGAGGTAAATTTCGAATCATCGTCAAAACTAATCTTTGTGACAGAAAACCTAAAGAACGTTGAGGTGATTCATACCATTGTCAGCCCCTTTCTGAAATTCGATTTTGGGAGGATTGTCAGTTTATCGGCGCAAAACATCATTACACAAATGAATCCCGGGTCTGTCGCCAGCGCTCTCGAAAACAAGAACTTTCCGGAATGGGCTCCGTTTATCAAACGATACATTCGCAATCCGATTAAGGAAGACGACAATCCCATTCTATGCGTTTATCATCTGAAGTAAAGCAATGATCATTACCACCTGCTGATGAAATAAGGAGCATCCTGCTTTTACGCAAGAATCAAGGATTCTATAAATCTATCTCTATACAATAGCAACTATTAAATATTGCAAAACATGAAGAGATCAATTTTATTCATCATCGCCGCCACAGGATTAACTCTGTGTTCTTGTAAGCCTACTATCACCCACCATGAGGAAGGCAGCCCGCAACTTATTTCGCTCAATCAGAATGTTACTGAAATCCCATGCCAGGAGGTACATCCATCAATCGACAGTTGCACATACATCGTACTTGAAACCAACGATAACTGTTTGATGGGCAATATTCGCACATTGCGATTTAGGGACGACAGGTTTTTTATGCTCGATGAAAACGACCACGTCTTTGTCTTTGATAAATCGGGGAAATTTCTGAACACCATAGGTCGAAAGGGGAATGGCCCGGGAGAGTATATCCGAATACGTTCAATATTTGTAAACCCCGAAAAAGAACAGATTACTCTGATTGAGCCTGTCAGGAAAATGCGTCTCATCTACAATTATCAGGGAGAATTATTAGAAGAGGCCCCCATTCCTATAGACGGAATCATTTTAGGTGCCATTAAGAAGGCAGACTACCTGGGCAATGGCAGAATAATCTGTGAATGTGGTGCACATATAAAATCGGACATGGGCATATTCACCTGTAACGAGGATTTTTCTGACATGGAAGTGCTCTACGAAAATGATCTTACTTCGAAAGGTCTCTTCAGTATATTCAACTCCCCCTTCTTTATTGTAGATAGCGCCTCCTATTTCCTAAAACCATTATGCGATACACTGTATCGCTACTCAAATAGCAATAGAAAAATAGAGGCCTCTCACTTACTGGTACTTAAAAATCCCCTACCCAAAGGATTTGTGCGAAATGGACAGGATTTCTTTGAGGTGAGAAAGGAGTTAGGGGCAAAAGGTTATCGTCCTTTGTTAGGTGTAGTAGCTACAGAGAGATATTGCATTCTTACAGGATTTTTCGGAAGTCTGATCTGGGATCTGAAAGAGAACAAAGGAACTCTTCACGGTAGTTGTGCTCCCTATGTTAATGACGCAAGAAACCCGAATATTAGTATAACAGAAACCATGGGAAAAGATTTTATTGCCGTACTGACTCCCGGCAATATCCTAAACTATCGTGACGAAAAGTTGGTCACCAGCCCCAAAGCTGCTGCATTGAAGAGTCGGTTAAAAGAGGACGACAATGGTGCAATTATTATTTATCACATGAAGCCCTGATGATTCGATAACGCAGATCTCTTGCAATCTACAGAAAGGCAAATCGAGTCCTCGTTTGATATCCACATTCTCTATTTCGATGAACTCAAAACAATGGCTGTTCCCCCTGATGATGTTGCTGCTGATGACAGCCAATTTTCGTTGGAATGTTGTCGGTAGCGCATGGCCCGACTTCTTTGCCAATTTTCAGCAAGACAGCGAGGCCCTGGCTGTGGGTCGATTGGTGCTCTCCGATGCAGAAGGCCCATGGGCTCATACAGGATTCATGGGGTTGGTATTACCCCCTTCTGCCCGGGAACAAAAATATGCGTGGCAGTATCGGGCCTTTGCGGAGCATCTCCCCTATCAGGGATACGAAGGCTACTATTCTCAGCCGGCACTGCATACGCTTATCTATTACGGCATCTCAAAACTTCTTGGCACCCAAGGCGAAGCAACCCTTTCGCTGCTTTATCTGTGCAATTCCCTCTTCTCCGCACTACAGCTTACCCTTTTCCTGATGTGGGTACAAACTTTGTGGGGAACAGGAGTCGGTGCGGGGGTGGGCATCGGCATCCTCTTCGCGCAATGGATAACGGTTTTTGGCCGAAACCTCTATTGGGTATTCGGCGCTTTCTATATCCCGCTCGTGGTCTCGCTCTGGCTGCTGGAGAAATCAAAAAACAGACAACTGTCGAACCGGAAAATCTTTGTCGTTTTAACGTTAGCGATGGGTGTAAAGTGTCTATGTAACGGATTCGAATTTATCTCGTCGGTGCTGGTGATGGCTATGATTCCCTTCATATTTTATGCTATTGATCAGGCATGGGGATGGAAACGGTTTGTCAGTCGGTTTCTCGCAGGCGCCTCCGGGGCACTGGCCGGCGTTATCAGTGTGATGGTACTCCTGTCGGTGCAACTCTCTTTCGAGAAGGGATCATTGGCCAAAGGTTGGGAATTTATCCTCCATAGTTTGCAAAAACGCACCTTTGGCAGCGGCACATCCTTCGACAGTCAGATTGCCCAAAGCCTGCAAAGCGACGCATGGACGGTATTCATGCAATACTGGCATGGGCATCTCTGGAACATCAGCCACTGGTTTGAGGGCACCGCTCTTCAGGGATGGGGTAAAGTCGAGTTCTCACTCTTCTTCCCACTGCTTGCCGCGATCTCCCTTTGGATACTCCTGCAAAAAGATTTTTCCGGATCCGAATCGACCCTCCGTCGCAATAAAGCACTAATAGCTGCCCTGTGGGTTTCGTTCGCCGGGCCGCTTTCGTGGTTTTTCATTTTTAAGGGACATGCTTTTATACATCCGCACATGGATCATATCGTATGGCATTTCCCATTTATGCTGTTTGCGTTTGTTCTGATGGCCGTTTTTATGAAACAATGCATCACAGCCTGTTTTTCAGAAAAGAAAATCAGCAAAGAGGCTCATAACAATTAACTACTATTTAAAAAATATCTTTAGCTTTACAACATCAAAAACCACACGCTATGTTTGCTGCCTTTTCTGCTGCTCCGGGCGCATCGTTTGTATCTGCCCGACGTCTCATCTACGCTACGGCCATCGCTCTTTTGCCGGCTCTCTTGTTTGTATCCTGTAAGCAGGGCTCCGATAAGGAGGCCGAAAAGGAGGGTCTGGGGAGGGTTGCCTTTCAGATGGAGAAGAATCCGGTGGATACGATGATCCTGAAACGGGTCACTTTTTTCAATCAGCTGGTGAGTAACGGCAAGTTGCGGGCACTGAAAAAGGGCGAGCTTCGCTTTCTCTCGTCGGGGGCGCTGGCAGATATTGAGGTGCAAAACGGAACCCGGGTAGCTGCGGGTCAGGTGCTGGCTCGGCTCGAGCCCACATTGGCGAAAATAGAGCTGTATAAAGCCGAGCTGCAGTATAAGAGCATGTTGCTCAATCTGCACGAAAGACTGATTACCCTCGGGTACAAGGCGCTCGAAGATACCGCCCTTTTGCCGCCCGACCGGCTGGCCATTGCCTACACCCGATCTAACTACTACACTACGCAGGCCGAACTGACGGGGGCAAAAATGAAAGTGGAGAACCTGGAGTTAAAGGCCCCCTTTGCGGGGGTGGTGGCCAATCTGAATGCCAAACCGTTTGAGCGGGCCCCCGACCCTTTCTGCACCATCATCGACGACGGGGTTTTCGAGGTGGAGTTTACGGTGCTGGAGTCGGAAATTGGTACGGTTAAGGCGGGGTTGCCGGTGTTGGTGGCCCCCTTTACCGATGCCACCGAGCAGTTCAGGGGGGTGATTACGCAGGTGAACCCGCTGGTGGATGAGCGGGGGCAGGTGCTGGTGCGGGCCGAGATCCGGAACAACGGAAAGCTGATGGAGGGGATGAATGTAAAGGTGCTCATTGAGCAGGCGGTGCCCGATATGTTGGTGGTACCCAAAAGTGCGGTGCTGATCCGCGACAATTTTGAGGTGTTGTTCCGCTACGGGCCCAACGGCAAGGCAATGTGGACCTATATCACGGTGCTGAAATCGAACACCACCCACCACGCGGTGACAGCCAACGTAAATAAGCAAGCCGAACTCAATGAGGGCGATGCCGTGATTATTTCGGGCAATCTGAATCTGGCGCACGACTCGGAGGTCGAAATCAAAAAGTAGGTGCAGCTATGATTGAATTTTTGATCAAACGGCCGATAGCCGTTACCATGTCGGTGATTGCAGTGGTGGTGCTGGGGCTGGTGGCCATGCGGATGCTCCCTGTGTCGCTGATGCCCGATGTCGATGTTCCTGTGGTTACGGTGCAGGTCAGTTCGGCCGAAATGTCGGCGCGGGAGATCTCAGAGAGTGTAATTACGCCGCTGCAGAGAGAGTTACAGCAGGTGGCGCACCTGAAGGATATCCGCTCAGAGGCGCGCGACGGAGCGGGCACCATTCAGATGCAGTTCGATTATGAGGCCGATATCGACTATGTTTTTATTGAGGTAAACGAGAAGATAGACCGGCGCATGGGCTCACTTCCCGAAGGTATGGAGCGTCCCCGGGTGCTGAAGGCCAGTGCAACCGATCTGCCCGCCTTCTTTATCACCATGCGGCTGAAGAGCGATTCGGCCTTTTCGGCCGTCGATCCGCTCTTTCCGGTATCGCAGCGTTTCATGGAGCTAAGCGAATTTAGCGAGCAGGTCATTGCCAAACGGCTCGAGCAGCTGCCGCAGGTGGCAATGGTCGATGTGGGAGGACGGGTCTTTCCGGAGCTGCTCATTATTCCCGACAAGGCCAAACTGGAGGCCATGGGTATTTCGTTGCAGGAGCTCGACAGAGCCATACAGGGCGATGTCATCAACCAGGGAAACCTCACCATTCGCGACGGAGAGTATCAGTATAGCATCCGGTTCTCCTCTACCCTCAGCAACAAGCACGATATTGAGGAGGTCTATATCAAAGTGCAGGAGCGCCTTTTCCAGATCCGCGATCTGGCCCGGGTGGTGGAGCATCCGCAGGAGCAGGAGGGAATTGTACGCTCCGACGGAAAACATGCCGTTATTCTGGCGGTGATCAAACAGGCCGATGCCCGGATGGACAATCTGAAAACCGAAATGGATAAGCTCAGCCAGGCCTTCGCAAAGGATTACCCCGAAATTGAGTTCACCCTCACCCGCGACCAGACCCGTCTGCTGGAGTACTCTATCGACAATCTGGGCAGCAACCTGCTTACCGGCGGGGTGTTGGCTATCTTGGTAATCTTCCTCTTTATGGGCGACTTCCGTTCGCCTTCGTTGATTATTCTCACCATCCCGTTGTCGCTGATTATCTCGCTGTTGGTCTT
>JBFWIG010000030.1:0-12939 GCA_050256115.1 Bacteroidales bacterium
GGATTGCAGCGGTAAGACCCCGCATTCCCACGTAGAGCGAACCTGCCACCCACTGAGCTAAGAGCGCAACAAGCAGATAGAGCCAGAACAAATGTGAGTCGGATTGAGCCAAGAGCAGTGAGTAGGCCCTGTCGTCGGCAGGCATGCTCTGCAACAACAAAGAATCGGCTGCTTTCAACGCAAGTGCAGGATCGCCAAGAACCGGAACAAATATCATACTCCACCTCATCGTGTTGTTGATTACTCCGGCTGTTCAAGCCGGGGTTGGCGACAGAGCGCACTAACGGCCTCGAGAAGCATCATACCGCTTACCTGCGTTCCCAAACCGTGCTTAAGCGTTGCCGGATTGGCCATATCCCAACGATCACCCAAATAGAGATGGTTTTGATAGGTCGAGATCAGAACAGAGGCATTATGAACCAAAAAGTTACGATATCTCATATTGCGTTCACTGTCGAGTTTCCCAAATTGGATTAATTGTGCCAGATAGCGTACAAAGATTCCCTTAAACAGCCCCCCGTCGCCGGTACCTTCCGATCGAAGAATCCCCGAAACAGTAAAATGCAGGGTATCACTAACCACCCCGTCGGCTGTACGACAGGCCTGATCCAGATAGCTTTCTCTCCCCGTTATCCGGAAAAGTTCAACTGCAGCGCCGATATAGACACCCTGGCAGTAGGAAAATTTCCACTCTTTATCAATCTTCCCGTCGCCGGTCCGATTAACCCCATCCCATACAACACCGGTTTCGGGATCTACCAGATGGAGTCGCTGCCATTCGAACAATTTCAGGGCCCACTCCAAATCGTCGGGAAGGGCATCTCTCCGGAAGAGCCTGGAAGCCAATATACAAGCAGGCATATTGGCCGGGGTATTTTTATACTCGCGCTGATCTTTCTTCCAGGCAATTCCGCCTCCCTGCGAGGAGTTCCACCCCATTGTGATATCCTGCCAGAGCAACCGGGCTATCTTATAGTACCGCTCCTCTCCCGATAGATCCGAAGCACGGAGCAGAGCAAGTGCCATCCACTCCATATCATCGTAATAGTTGTTGCGCCACCGCTCTCCGTTGGCACGGTATATTCCGCTAACCAACCTATCCACACGCGCTAACCAAAGCGAATCGCCGGTACGCTCATAGGCATCCAGCAAAATATCAATTACATGAGCATTCCTCCAATAATGAAAATCGGGATCGGAAGGCTTTTGCTTTACATCACCATAGTAGGCTTTGCTATCGATCCAAAAGGAATCGAGCGCAGCATACAGGGGCGGAAAGAGCGGATCAAGCCATTGGCAGATTGTATCGGAAGGCAAGCGGGATTCGGGAACCCGAGCCTCCGAAACGGTCGAGACTAGTAACAGCAGAAGGGGAATAAGTGCCTTACAAGGACGCATAACATGGCTGTTTCGGAATACTATTCCCACTCAATCGTTGCAGGGGGTTTCGAACTGATATCGTACACAACCCTGTTTACACCGCGAACTTTCCGAATAATTTCATTCGAAACTTTTGCCAGAAATTCGTACGGAAGGGGAGCCCAGTCGGCAGTCATGGCATCGGTCGAAAGAACCGCCCGGAGCGCCACTGCATTCTCGTAAGTGCGTTCATCGCCCATAACACCCACAGAACGAACCGGCAACAACACCACAAATGCTTGCCACACCTTTTCGTACAGCCCCTCCTCGCGGAGCGACTGAATAAAGATATGGTCGGCCTCCTGCAGCACCCGTACCTTATCCGGGGTAATATCACCCAAAATCCGGACCCCCAGGCCGGGACCGGGGAAGGGATGGCGGTTCAACAGATCGGGCATCATATTGAGTGCACGACCCACCCTGCGAACCTCATCCTTAAAGAGTAAACGAAGCGGTTCTACCAACTTAAGTTGCATCTTATCGGGCAATCCTCCCACATTATGATGCGATTTTATGACCGTGCCGGTAATAGAGAGCGATTCGATGATATCAGGATAGATGGTTCCTTGCGCCAGCCATTTGATTCCTTGAATTTTATGCGCCTCCTCTTCAAAAACATCGATAAAGCCTTTCCCGATGATTTTCCGTTTTTGCTCAGGATCGGAAACATTCTGCAAAGCACCCAGGAAACGATCACTGGCATTAACGCCAATTACGTTCAATCCCAAATGTTCGTAGTTTTTCAATACGGTTTCATATTCATATTTCCGCAACAGGCCGTGATCAACAAAAATACAAGTGAGATTTTTCCCGATGGCTCTGTTCAGTAATACTGCAGTAACCGAAGAGTCGACGCCTCCCGACAAGCCTAACACAACCTTGTCGTTTCCAAGGGTCTGTTTTAATTCGGCAACTGTGGTTTCGATAAATGAATCAGGGGTCCAGTTGCAGGAGCATCCGCAAATACCCACCAAAAAATTCTTCAATATTTTAGGTCCCTCTTCTGTATGGAAAACCTCGGGATGAAACTGCACACCCCAACTCTTTTCACCGGCAATTTTAAAGGCAGCCGCCTTTACATCGCGGGTACTGGCAATTACAGAAAATTGATCGGGAAGCGAGGTAATAGAGTCGCCGTGCGACATCCAGACCTCCGAAGCGTCTCTTACCCCTTCGAAAAGAAGAGAATCGGCCGAAAGCGACAAAATTTCGCGACCATACTCTCTGGAATGGGTAGGCTCTACACTACCCCCAGCCTGGTGTACCATAAGTTGTGCACCGTAACAGATGCCCAGAACAGGGAATTTCTTGCGAATAGCTCCCAAATCTACTTTGAATGCCTGTGGATCGTAAACCGAGAAGGGACTCCCCGACAGGATCACCCCCTTAATCCCTTCGGTCGATTCAGGGAATTTGTTGTATGGCAGAATTTCACAATAGACATTCTGTTCGCGAACCTTTCGTCCTATTAATTGCGTGGTCTGTGATCCAAAGTCGAGAATAATAATTTTTTCGGTCATTGCGAAAGAGATATACGATGGAATAAAAAAAACAAAATTACGATTTCTGTGCATCTATCTACAACAAAAGGCTATTGAAGTTATCAACAGCCTTTTGCGCGGGAAAAATTCCCTGAGAATACTACTCTTCAAACCCTGCATCTCCGGTGTCGATCGGATCGATGGCATCATCCTCGGCATCTGCGCCAAAGGAGGTGTCGTCGCTCACAGAATCATTATCGCCAAACTCTTTTTCGAACTCCTCTTCGGTAAGGTTATCAATTTTTACATCGACCTTAATGAGGTAGGTGGTGTCGGGAGTATCGAGCGTAATGGCGTAGAAAAATTCCTGGTTAGGCTTGGTTACTTTGATAACGTGATCGTTATAGCCACCCGGATACTGCGCTTTTATCTCATTGAGAATCTCCTGAGAGCAATTTTTGTAACTGACTACGATCTTTCTTTTTGCGTTCATTAGAAATGCTGGTTAAACAATATTTACGGGGTGCCCCCCTGATTATCGAAAATTGAACGGGTCAGAAAATCCCGCACCAAAATTCGCGGCAATGTAAATACAATTTGCGCAGATTTCAAAGCACAAGTTTCGAAAAAAGATCAGGAAAAACCCAGAATGGCCTGCCTGATGGCAACCAACCCACGCAAAAGCGGCTTTGCCTCCGAAAGAGGCAGCATATTTGCCCCATCCGATTTGGCCAATGCCGGATTGGGATGGGTCTCCATAAAGAGCCCGTCGACGCCTGCAGCCACGCCTGCTCGAGCCAAAGTCTCTATCATTTGGGGCAATCCGCCGGTAACTCCGGAGAGTTGATTGGGTTGCTGCAGGGAATGGGTGATATCGAGTACCACAGGATATCCCATACGCTGCATCACCGGAATGCCTCTAAAATCGACCAACAGATCCTGGTAACCAAAAGTGGTACCTCTTTCTGTGAGCATAATTTTCTCATTCACCGAAGCCACCTTATCGGCGGCAAATCGCATGGCTTCGGGAGCAAGAAACTGCCCTTTTTTGATATTCACCACCTTACCCGTTGCAGCTGCAGCCATCAACAAATCTGTTTGCCGGCACAAAAAGGCCGGTATCTGAAGCACATCCACATAAGGAGCAGCCATAGCAGCCTCGGCCTCCGAATGAATATCGGTTACCACCGGTATATGGAGCGTATCTCGAATCTCCGCTAAGATAGAGAGCGCTTCCCTATCGCCGATACCGGTAAAAGAGTCGAGTCGTGAGCGATTGGCCTTTTTATAGGAAGCCTTGAAAATAAAGGGAATCTCCAGCTCGGAGGTGATTTCCAGCAACGTTTTGGCAATGGAGAAGGTTATCTCACGCCCTTCGCATACGCAGGGGCCTGCCATCAGAAAAAAATTGTTAGAACCGTAGGAGGCCAGAAAGGGAATCGTATACATTTTGCACAAATTGACAGTTAATAACCATATTTTTTTTGCCACCGTTTACGTAGGAATTCTACATTATCCTTTTCACGGGCATTAGGTTGCGGGGTATAGAAGCAACGACCCGAAAGAAGATCGGGAAGGAACTCCTGCTCCACAAAGTTAAGCGGATAATCGTGTGCATACTTATAATCGTGCCCATATCCCAACTTCTTCATCAGTGAAGTGGGGGCGTTGCGCAAGTGAAGCGGAACCGGCAGATTTCCGGTCTCTTCTACTACGCGCATAGCCTGATCTATGGCAAGATAGGCCGAATTACTCTTAGGCGAAGTGGCCAGATAGAGGGTTGTTTCGGCCAGAGGAATACGCGCCTCAGGCATCCCGATCTGGTGCACCGCCTGAAAACAGCTGTTTGCCAGAAGGAGTGCATTGGGATTCGCCAGGCCGATATCTTCCGAAGCCAATATAAGTAAACGACGGGCCACAAAAAGAGGATCTTCGCCCCCGTGAAGAATACGGGCAAGATAATAGATGGCAGCATTGGGGTCGCTGCCACGAACCGACTTAATAAAGGCAGAGATCAGATCGTAGTGTTGCTCTCCATCTTTATCGTAAAGGGAGAGATTCTGTTGAAGCCGATCCATCACAATGCTATTTGTGAGAAGAATCGACGAGGAGTCACCCTCCGGCTGTGCTGCCACCTCCTGTGTAACCACCAGTTCAAGCAGATTGAGCAACTTTCGGGCATCGCCCCCCGAATAACGGAAAAGCGCGTCATATTCGCTAACCTCAACCCTGTATTGTTGCATTATCAGATCGGTTGCAAGCGCACGGTCAACAATCTCTTTCAGATCGGACGCTTCGAGTGGTTGAAGCACATAGACCTGACAACGCGACAAAAGGGGAGAAATAACCTCGAACGAAGGGTTCTCGGTAGTGGCTCCGATCAGGGTAACCAACCCCATCTCTACGGCACCCAGAAGAGAGTCCTGCTGTGATTTGCTAAATCGATGAATTTCATCGATAAAAAGAAGAGGATTGGGTTTGTCGAAAAACTGCTGTTGTTTGGCCTTTTCAATGGTTTCGCGCACATCTTTTACGCCCGAATGTACCGCACTCAACGCAAAAAAAGGGCGGCTAAGTGAGGAGGCTATGATACGAGCCAGGGTGGTTTTTCCAACCCCCGGAGGGCCCCAGAGGATAAACGACTGAAGCCGTCCGGCAACAATCATCTGGCGCAACACCCCCTTCTCTCCCACCAAATGCCTTTGCCCGGCATAATTGTCGAGCGAAGTGGGACGCATTCTGTCGGCCAGCGGCTGATTCATTCGTGCGAAAACTACATGGTTTGGGCCTCAAAGGTAGCTAAATTCAACGCTTATTTGCCTATTTTTGTGCAATTATGGCACTGCCGGTATCGCTTCACTTCATCAGATTGGGATATGCAGAGAGATGATTCTATTTTGGTTCCGATGTCGCTTAGCCGTCTGTACCGCAAGTTGTTAAAAAGCAGCCGGACCTTCCTCAGCCGAGAGGACACCACCTACATACGCAAAGCCTTTAACCTGGTTTGGAACCATTCGGGCAACACCTCGTATGGCGAAGAGATGATTGCAAGATCGCTCGAAGTGGCTGTTATCTGTTCTGCCGAACTGGGATTGCGAAGCACCTCCATTGTTAGCTGCATTCTCTTCCCCCTTGTAGGGTGTAAACAGCTCTCGTCCGACCAGATCAGAAAAGAGTTTGGCAACAAGGTGGCCGAAATCTCCTCCAGCCTGGCCCTAATTACCGAAATGGAGATAAGAGCCAACGAGAACCAGGGGGAAAATTTCAGAAAATTACTCTTCTCGGTGGTCGAGGACATTCGCGTGATTCTGATTAAGCTCGCAGAGCGTCTTCACGCCATGCGAACCCTTGGCACCAAAGATGCCGAAGAACGTGATCGGTTTTCGCTCGAAACCTTTCAGCTCTATGCGCCTCTAGGGCACCGATTAGGGCTTTATACCCTAAAATCGGAGCTCGAAGATCTGGCGCTCAAGTATACCCAACCTGAGGCTTACACCACCATAGAGCGAAAACTGGCCGAAACCACCTCAAGCCGAAATCGCGTAATTCGTGAGTTCATCCATCCCATTCGTGAAGAGTTAACTCGTCAGGGTTTCGATTTTGAGATAAAGGGTCGGTTGAAATCTATCTACTCCATCTACAACAAGATGCGAAAACAGAATGTCGATTTCGAAGAGGTATTCGACCTCTTCGCCATCCGCATCATCCTCAACTCTGCTCCGGAAACTGAAAAATCCGACTGCTGGAGGGTCTTTTCGGTAGTAACCGATTTCTATCAGCCAAATCCGCTTCGGATGCGCGACTGGATATCGGTACCCAAAAGCAACGGTTATGAGTCGCTGCATACTACGGTTATTATGACCGGGGGCCGTTGGGTAGAAGTACAGATCAGAACAGCCCGGATGAACGAAATAGCCGAAAAGGGTCTTGCCGCTCACTGGAAATACAAGGGGGGGCATTCAGATCAGGGACTCGAGACATGGCTGGCGAAAATTCGTGAAGTGGTAGAGACCCCCGATCCCGATGCCCACGCCTTCATGGACAACGTAAAGCTGAACCTCTATGCAAAAGAGGTATTTGTCTTTACCCCCACCGGCGATTTAAAGCAATTGCCGGCAGGAGCTACCGTTCTCGATTTCGCCTTCGAGGTACACTCCCGTTTAGGGGCCGGATGCACAGGGGCAAAGGTTAACGGAAAGGTAGTTCCTATCCGTTATGTGTTGCAAAATGGCGACAAGGTTGAGGTACTCTCCGCCAAATCGCAAAGACCCAAAAAAGATTGGCTCTCGATTGCTGTCACTTCAAAGGCCAAAGGGCGAATCAGAGCCTATCTTCGTGAAGAGGAGAAGAAAAACTCCGAAATGGGAAAAGAGGAGCTGCAGCGAAGATTCAAAAACTGGAAGATTCCCCTCGATGATGCAGCACTACTCAAAATGATGAAGTTTCTTAAGGCAAAGTCTGTTACCGATGTGTATGGACTGGTTGCCGAGAATCGGGTAGATCCACTCATCCTGAAAGAGCTGTTTGTAGATAAACCCGATCGGGACGAGGGCTCGAAACAACCTGAAAGGATTGACGAACAGGCAGTGGCCAATCTGATTAAGGCGCCGGTTTACGAACAAGCCAGCGACTATCTGTTAATCGACGAAAACATCTCGAATGTAAACTACAAGCTGGCACCCTGTTGCAATCCCATTTTTGGCGATCCCATCTTCGGATTTGTAACCATTCACGATGGCATCAAGGTACACCGGACCAACTGTCCCAATGCAAAACAGTTAATGGAGAAGTTTGGCTACCGGGTGGTCAAAACCCGTTGGGCAAAATCAGATGGCAGAGCCCTCTATCCCGTAGAGGTCCTGATTACCGGAAACAACGATATCGGACTGATCAGTCGCATCACCGACGAGATGGGACGCGACGCCTCGGTGAGTTTACGCTCCATAAACGTCCGAACCGAAGGGCAGCTTTTCCAGGGAAACCTCTCACTGCTGGTAAACGACATTCAACATCTCGACAACCTGATTGCCCGACTAAAAAAGATAAAAGGAATTATTCATGTATCGCGTATGGGAACGGAAACAATGGTTAATGGTTAGTGGTTAATTAATTAGCGCGCGCAAGCGCGAAAAACATTAAACAATAGTATTTCACGAAGTACAAATGCGTATTGCACTAATTCAAAAATGCACTAATTCGCTAATAGACAATGACCTAAAACTCAATTCCCCTAGTACAATTTCTCGCTTGCGCGTACTTATCCATTCACCATTCACCATTAACCATTAACCATTAACCATTAACCATTCACCATTAATTATGAAAGTTTTTGCCAGTTGGTTGTTAAAAAAATGGGGATGGAGGTGCGAAGGCACACTGCCCGATCTGAATCATCTCAAGGTGGTAGTAATTTCGGCGCCTCATACCAGTATGTACGATTACATAGTGGGCCGACTTTTTTACTTTGCCAACGGGATTGATGCCCGGGTAATGATTAAAAAGGAGCTCTTCTTCTTTCCGCTGGGATGGATACTCAGAAGAATAGGAGCATTCCCGGTTAACAGGGGCAAATCGACGGGTATTATCGATCAAATTGTAGAGAATTTCTCCACCAGCTCCTCGCTGGTTCTGACCATCACCCCCGAAGGAACCCGCAAGAAGACGAAGCATTGGAAAAGAGGATTCTATCAGATTGCCATGCAGGCGGGGGTACCCATCCTCCCCTCCTATTTCGACTATAGAAGAAAGGTTATAGGGATAGGGCCCATGTTCTACCCCACAGGAAACTACGAGAATGATCTCTTTGCTTTACAAAAGTTCTATGTGGGGGTAACTGCCCGCCATCCGCAACAGTTCTACCTTCCTCCGGAGGTTATCAATGCAGTAGCAGGCAACGACAACATTTCTGTTGCCGCGCCCACTAATGAACAGTAACTATTTCAGATTATTCGGAACAACCGCAACCGCTGCAGCCCCCGCTATTGCAGTTGCTATCGCTATCGCTATCGCATCCACCCTGGCAACCGCCTGCGCCGTGAACGTGACCATGGGTGAGCTCTTCGGCCGAAGCATCGCGAACCTCAACAACCTTTCCACTGAAAAAGAGGTCGTCGCCTGCAAGGGGGTGGTTAAAATCCATAACCACAGCATCATCACCAATCTCGATAATCACACCTTCCAGTCGGTTACCCAAATGATCGAGCATGGGTATCATGTTTCCAACTACCAATAAATCGGGATCGATCTCGCCATCGGACGATGCGAATGCCGATTTGGGCACCTTCACAACCGCATCCTCTTCTACCTCACCATAGGCCTCTTCGGCCTTCAAACGGAACGAAAAATCGTCGCCAACGCTGAGCCCCGAGATATTCTCTTCAAATTTGGGAAGCAGATTACCTGCTCCATATAAAAAAACCAACGGCCGATCGGCCGTCACAGTCTCAATTACTTCTCCCGATGCATCACCCTCACGGAGTTGATAAGAGAGAGATACTACTTTTTTGTCTGCTATTACCATATATCAATGTTTAGAGGGGCAAATTAACGCCTTTCGGCCGAGGTTTCAAAATAAATTTCAACACGATGAAAAATTTATCGAAAAAATTAGATTATCTGAAAGGAATACATCATCTTTGCGCTGTAATTTTTTAATTCTTTAATTTTTTTTTCTCATGAAAGGAACAGTAAAATGGTTCGATTCTGCTAAAGGTTATGGTTTTATCCATACAGCAGAAGAAGGTGATGTGTTTGTACATTACTCAGGAATCGCCAAAGATGGTTTTAAGTCTCTGCAGGAAGGTGATGAAGTTACCTTCGAAATCACCGATGGCAAGAGAGGACCCCAGGCCGTTGACGTTAAATTAGCCGAATAATTGAAAGGATTTTTTGAAGATTCGTTTTAACGCTACTACACCCTAAAAAGAGAGCTGCCCCTAAGGCAGCTCTCTTTTTTATGGGGACTTGATGCATTGCTAAGGGAACCATAGATCGTCGGGGGTTAAGCCACACGCTGTAACCATCTCAATGCAATAGGCCAACTTTCCGATTGCCGGGTCGCCATTGTTGGTACCAAAAGCAAACTTCACACCTCTCTTCTTGGCCGCTTTAATAAAGGTAGCACTCGGAATCCGGTACCGCGCATTGATTTCGAGGGCAATCTTGTTCTTCACAAGCGCATCAACAACCCGGTTAATACGGGCGGTTGTCCAGAGTTGATCGTAAGCGGGTGCAAGGGTATCGGGCAGAAAGGTGGGATTCACATAGATGTCGATAGGCTCTTCGTTAAGCACTTTTACAATATTATCGACAATCTGATCCATATATTTTTCGCGGGAGATATCCACAAAGGTCTCTTCGGGAATCCACAGGCGGGTACGACGCCCTTTATGATCGGTAAAGGTCATGGCATCGGTAAAAACATAATCGAACTGGCTACGTGCCGAGTCGGAGAAAGTTTGGGGCCACTCTCTCCCCTCTCCCTGCATAGCAAAGAAAAAAGGCATATGTTTGGTGCTGTCGCGATAGGCAAAAACGCCGGCATCGTCGGTCACAGGGAAGCCAATCCCGCAATTGGGTGCTATTCCATACACAATACCCTCCTGCATACTGTGCGCATATGCCTCCTCTTTACCCCAACCCTTCAAATGAACATGGTAGTCGATTAGCGGGAAATCGCGTTGCTGAAACCGTATCACAGAGTCGGATTGCTCATCCTGAGCCAGAAAAGCCGAGTCGACGGGAAGATCGCGCGGTAGCGTGGCAATCTGCATATTACGCCAGGCCACATCACCACTCACGTTTTGAATGGCAATTTGTCCGCCGATAAAACGCATATTGCGACGCGCCTGAAGCCGGAAAGGCTTTTCAGGCTCCATATAGCGCACCACCGGCATAGTATCGATTGTGATCTCTATCTGTTTGCCGACAACCCGAATCTGAAGAGGAACCCAAACATCATTTTTCCCCATCGACTTGTAGAGATTTCTGATCCCGGCCAGGCTGCCGGTTTTTCTTTTGTCGGAATGAGTGGGGCTGTTATTGATCAGGATCTCATATCCGGTGCGCATGCGCGAAGTATGTACCCAGATGGAACCGGCACCACCTTCAGCGCTCTTAACCTCCCCGCGAAAGAGAAAATTGTCGTAGTAGCCCGATTCCGGTTCGCCGGCATAGAACATCATATCGGTTTCGCCATGCAATGTCAGAGGGCCCTTTACCGAAAGTGTATCGGTTTTCTGCACACTCTCTACTGTCCATTCGGTCATATCATGCCAAACAAGCGAGTCGGCTGAAGCCGGAGTTTCGGTGGTCTCATTTCTATTCGGGGCACAGGCAAACAGAAGAGAGAGTGTGAGGAGGAAGGAGATGATGGGAAGAGGCATTATAAGGAGAGTTATAGGAATCTGTTATGGGAAAAAGAAGAGGTATGCAAGGACCAGGATCTTGCGTTAGGCGTGTTGAGGGATAAAGGGGGCAAGTTGTTGCCGGAGGGTGGTGAGAAGTTGAGGGGTAGCCGAAACTAACGGAAGACGAACCTGATTGTGGGCAATTCCGAGAATTGAGAGGGCTGCTTTAACACCCACAGGGTTGCCTTCAGCAAAAAGGGTGCAGAAGAGATCTGCCAGGGCATAGTGAATGGCGCGGCCATCGGTTACCCTAAACGCCAGAGCAGCCCTTATCATCTGCGAAATTTGAGATGGAACCGCGTTGGCTGCCACCGAAATAACACCCGAAGCTCCCAGCAAAACCATGGGAAAAGCCAAGTAGTCGTCGCCCGACACAACAGAGAAACCTTCGGGAGCTCCCTTTATCAACTCCATAGCCTGGGCCAGATTACCCGAGGCCTCCTTTACGGCAGCGATATTGGGGTGCGATGCAAGCCTCAGCGTAGTGTCGGCAACCAGGTTGACACCCGTACGCGAAGGGACATTGTACAGAATCACCGGAAGCCGACTTGCATCGGCTACACGCGAATAGTGTTCGAACAATCCTTGTTGCGAGGGCCTGTTATAGTAAGGGGTTACCGACAATAGCGCAGAAACACCCGAGAAGTCGGTGGCTTCGATGGCCTCCACCACAGAGAGCGTATCATTGCCTCCTACACCGGCAACAACAGGAACCGAACCTGCAGATACCTCAACTATATGACGAAGAATCACCGATTTCTCGGCAGTGGTAAGCGTAGGCGTTTCGGCGGTGGTGCCAAGGGCAACCAGGTAATCGACGCCACCGTTACAGACATATTCTACCAATTGGGTCAGTGCCCCGAAATCTACAGAGCCTTCGCTCGTGAAGGGAGTTGCCAGTGCAACTCCTGTCCCTTGAAAAGTGAATGAATGCATAAAGGGTATTTAACGTGTCGGTGTGGAATTAGAATCGGTAAACATAGTCAGCAAATTTTGCATTTGCATACAGAAGGCATAGCGGTCTTTCTCTGCATGATGATTCAACATAAAGTCGAAGATCGTCTCTTTGGAATGACTCCAGGGGCCCACTTTAAACCCGGCCTTCGACATCACAGTAATATAGCGAACCGGAAAAAGACGGGGATCGTCAGGCACAAACAGCAGATGAAACGGCTCTTCAATGAAGCTCTGTACAGCTTTATTTTCAGGCACCATCCTCCAATTTAGGTCACGGTTTCGAAAAAAAGTCACCTCTAATGCACCGGTCGAACCGGCCAGAGGCTTTCCCGTCCGGTTCCATACCAGAAGAGAGATCCGCGAAGCAGAACAGAACAGAGACGGCAATGTATCGAGCAGCCGCTGGTACTCCAATTCTGTGAAGACGCGACAGAAAACACCCACAGAGTCGGCCTGCTCAAAGGCTACCATCGAAGCACGGGGACGGCGATTCACCGAGGCTTTATTGAGCAGCCGCTCGCCAAAATGGCTTCTTATCTTCGAGATTACATCCATTGGTTCTTACATTAGCCCCGCGACAAAGGTAAAAAAAGGAGACTTAATTAGCGTGGTTCAAAAAATATATTCCATTGGGCCGACTGGCCTTTTTGAGAAAAACCCTTACATTTGTGCCA
>JBFWIG010000031.1:0-12869 GCA_050256115.1 Bacteroidales bacterium
CCACCCGAAAGGTGGGGCTCTTTATGATCAACCCCTCTATGGAGTATATGAGTGGAGGGCCTACTAAAGTGGAGTTTATGGGTCATCGCGATACCAATACGGAGGCTGCTGCCACGGTGCTCAACTATTGGCGGAGCAGCCATTATGGGGGTGCCGAGGTGAATGTGGCTGCCGGCGAGGCGTGGGAGAAGGTGGTTGGACCTATGTTTCTCTATGCCAATAGTGGGCCCGATCCGGATGCTATCTATGCCGATGCGCGTGCCCGGGCAGCTCTGGAGGCCAAAAAATGGCCCTATAGCTGGGTAAAAGGGGTAGACTATCCCCTGGAGGGCAATCGGGCTGTTGTTTCGGGGCGCTTATTGCTCAACGACCCCATAACACCGAAAACTTTTGTGAACTTGAAAGTAGGTCTCACGGCTCCTGCTTACGAATCGCCCCGGTTGGTGGCGCCTCCGGTTCCGGTGATTACCGATTGGCAGCGCGACGGGAAGTTTTATCAGTTCTGGGTAAAAGGCAATCCCGACGGCTCCTTTTCTATCCCTGATGTGCGTCCGGGGCGTTATACTTTGCACGCCTTTTCGGACGGTATTCTGGGCGAGTTTATCAAGAGCGAGGTTGTGGTACCGAAGGGAGGTGAACTCCGTTTGGGAAATCTGGAGTGGATCCCTTTGCGAAAGGGTGTTCAGCTTTGGGATATCGGCGTTGCAAACCGGAGTGCCTCTGAGTTTTTTCTGGCCGAAAAGCATGTCGATCCGGAGATTTCGCTCGCCTATGGTGCCCTCTTTCCTAAGGATGTAAACTACACCATTGGGAAGAGCAACTTCCGCACCGACTGGTTTTTCCAACATGTGCCCCACAATGAAAACCCTGAAGCCAAATCGGCCCCCTTTTATGGGGCAAACTCGCCCGGCCGTGCCACTCCCTATACGGTTAATTTTGCGTTGCCCTCAGTGCCTAAGGGTACGGCCATTTTGCGTCTTGCCATTTGCGGCACCGGATCGCGTACCCTAGATGTTACAGTGAATGGGAAACCTGCCGGAAAACTCGACAACTTAGTGGGCGACGGGGTGATTACCCGTCACGGTTTGCAGGGCATCTGGTACGAAAAGGAGATCGTTTTCGATGGTGCGCTTCTGCAGGCCGGCAACAACCAACTTGTGCTCACAGTACCTGCAGGGCCGGTGAATAACGGGATAATGTACGACTACATAAGGCTGGAGATGAGGAAAATAGAGTATTAGAGCTTAAGAGCTCTGGTGCTTCGAAGCGCGTGCGCGCTTCGAGTGCTGCGCTTTGCGCAAAACGACAAAAACGCGCAAGCGCGAATACGCTTCGAGCCAGGGATTATGATTTGTAATAAGTCTATTGCTATTAAAGTTATTACTAATAAGGTTGTTACTTTTTGGGTTTGTGATGTACCTTGGTTGATGTGGTGCACGGAAAAACTTATATCGTTTCTAAAATTCACTATATTTATTGAAAAAAGAAATGGACTTTCTGTCGTTTCGTGAAAGGTTTATTGAGCTTGGGTGTATCAACATACATCAGATTGAGGTTGCATACCCCGATTATAACAGAAATTACCTTTACTCGCTGGGTGAACCAAGGTCTATTGTCGAAGTTGCGTAACGGATATTATGCGTTTCCGGAGTTGAAGAGCCAATCGAAATTTGTAAATGTTAAACGTGCCGGGTTCTTCTTTCCGTTGCCGGTGCCATCGGACGCTGTTTTGTGTGCTATGAAGTTGTCGGCTTTGCTGACACGCCGGAAAGGACGTGATTTTGACGATGCTATGTTTCTATTGGGTCTGACAGAGCCAGACTATGGATATTTGGCAGCAAAAAAAAATCGTAAAAGAGTTATAGTGTGCGGGACAAGTCATAAAAAAACAGCTAACCTTCTGATTTGTCAGGGTTAGCTGTTTTTTTGTACCCAGAGCCGGGATCGAACCGGCACAGGGGTGAACCTACTGGTGTTTGAGACCAGCGCGTCTACCAATTCCGCCATCTGGGCATTTCGGAGCGAGCCGTAGAGGCTCTGTCCGGGGTGCGAAATTAGAACAATTTGTCAAGATGCAAAAGGTTGGTTCTTCTTTTTTTGTTTTTGGGCTATCTTTACCACGCTTTGTTTACGTTTAATCCTTTTTGTTGCATGGGTAATCGCTTGTTAAGGCCCGGTACTTTTTTTATCGGGCCCGTTTTTTCTTCTGCCGGCAGGGTGTGTCGGTGGTCGGTTCTGCTGCTGTTTCTGCCGGTTTTGTGGGGCATGCCTCTCTATGAGGCCGTTGGTCAGACGGCTGGTTCGCAGGTTTCGGTTCACGCCGTTACCGATCTCTCGCACGAATTTACCTTCTATGCCGATAATCGCTTTTATCAGCAATATTTGCCGCAGGGAAAGGGGGTGGTGCATTGGGCCTCGCTTACAAGTTGCGATTTGACCAACGCCAATCTGTTGATTTTGCCGGGCTGTTTTCCGCAGCTGAGCTATACCGATAAGGAGATCCACTTTGTACGGGAATTTTTAATGGATGGCGGCGGTGTATTGCTACTGGGCGATGCCCGCAATAGTTCGCAGAACTCGCTATTAGAGGCTTTTGGGGCCCGGTTTGAGCCGGATGCCGCTTATCCTCTTTCGGCCGTGAGGGGGATAGCCTTAGATACCCTCAGGAGTGGGACTCTTTCTTATCTGCACCTGCATAAAAAGAGACAATGGACGGTGATGGTGAGCGATGCCGAACAACGTCCGGTAATGGCGCAAAAGCAGATCGGTAAAGGGAAGTTGTTGGTGGCTTCGCGCAATTTGGCAGGCAGGAATCCAAATGCTTCAGACTCCATTCATGCTTCTATGTGGCGGGCACTATTGCCTCAGCTGGCTTCGGGAAAGCGGATTGATCCCGAGGCCCCATTGCATGCTTTGGGGATGAACCGCGTAGATTATGCAGAGAGCAGTAATGGATTAACACTCCGTTTTAACGAGAATCTGAAACCCTTTGCCGATGAGGTGTTCGCGCTCACTCATCAGACACTTCCTTTTGTGGAGTTTCGGATGGGAGTGCCCCTTTCGGAGGGGATGGCTACCGATTTTTTGCTTTTGCCTACCGATGGTGGAGGATTCTCGAGCGGAAAGATGGTGGCTTTGGCTGCCTGGTGGGACGGTTTTCCCACCAATCGGCCCAGTATGATAGAATTGATTGTGCATGAGGCGGTTCATTCGTGGGTGTTGCCTTTGCCTGAGGTGTGGAATGAACCCATTGCAACCTACGTGGGTAATTTGGTGATGATAGATATGGGATATCGCGAAGAGGGGGAGAGGCGGATTGCCCGTCAGATTGCCCGCGCCACACGTCACGATCCGGAGATGAACCGTTACGACCTCGATGGTAAAACCTTGGATGGTTCGGCACCACTTACCGGGTCGGCGATAAACGATATGCATTGGGGTAAGACCTTCTGGATTCTGGAGCAGTTACGCAAGGAGAAGCCCGATCTGCTCTCCCGCTATTTTAGGGCAAAACGAGAGATGACAGCCAAAAACCGGATTACCCGAACCGATATGCACAATACCGTTTCGTTGCTTAGCCTGGCCATGGGGCGCGATCTCTTTGGCTGGTTCCGTGAAAGGGGATTCGATGTGAGCCGCGAACGGGCGCAGGTGCGATTTTAGAGCAGGGGGGTAAAGATTCGGGCCAACGACTCCTTGATATGGTAGTGGCGCGGACGGGTTTGCCACTGTTCCAGGGTAAGAAGTCGGCTCTGTTTGAGATCCTGCATAAAGCGATTACGGAGTTCTCTGGTTATCTCTTCGTTATAGATCAGTGCATTGATCTCGAAATTTTGGTCGAAACTTCTAATGTCTATATTGGCAGTCCCTACAGAACTGAAGCTGCGGTCTACCATCATCACTTTAGAATGGGTAAACCCTTTTTCGTAGAGATAGACCTTGACTCCCGATTCCAGAAGTTCGGTTATATACGATAGCGTGGCCCAGTAGGTCATGCGCGAATCCGATTTTGCCGGAAGCAGAATGCGCACGTCAACGCCGCTAAGCGCTGAGGCTTTGATGGCTGTGAGGATGCTTTCGTTGGGAATGAAGTAGGGAGAGGTGAGGAATACTTCCGATTTGGCGGTGGCAATCGCGGTAAAATAGGCTTGCATAATGGAGGCCCACTCTGAATCGGGACCGCTGGCCACCACCTGCACCATACACTCGCTTTGGGTTGCTAATTCGGGAAAATAGTGAGGGGTGGCTTCAACAATCTGTCGACTCACAAAGTACCAGTCGGCCATAAAGATCATCTGAAGGGAGTAAACTGCCTGCCCCTCGATGCGAAGGTGGGTGTCGCGCCAACTCCCTAACGCTTCGCTCCCCATGATATAGCGGTCGGCAATGTTCAATCCGCCCACGAAACCCTCTTTCCCATCTATCACTATAATTTTCCGATGATTCCGGTAATTAATTTTGTTGGCTAGCGGGTAGAACCATAATTTAACCGGCATAAAGGGATAGATCTCAACGCCAGCTTCGACTAGCGAACCGATAAATTTTTTGTCGAGGTCCCAGCTGCCCACGTCGTCATATATTACCCGTACTTTTACCCCCTGACGCGCCTTTTGCACAAGCAGTTCGCGTACCTTATTGCCCAGTTTGTCATTTTCAATAATGTAATACTCCAGGTGAATGTGGTGTTTGGCTTTCTGGAGCGAATGGAGTATGGCACGGAAGGTGGCCTGACCATCGTTCAGAACCTGAACGTGGTTATGATCAGAAAGGATGGCTTTTTCGGTATTGAAGAGCAGTTTGGCGATATTGACTTTGGCCCCGATTTTTCGGGCACCCGATGCATTTCGGGGCAGGCCGATTCCTTTTGCGGCAGCCATCTCTCTGATTCGGATAAGGTCGGAGAGCCCTTTCCTCGAGAAGATCTTCTCTTTACGGTAGTTTTTGCCAATAGAGAAATAGAGCAGGATGCCAAATACGGGTAAAAAGATGATAACCAAAATCCAGGAGATGGTTTTGGGTGGATCGCCCTTCTGCTGGATTACGGTTACAACGGTAAAGAGAACCGTAATCAGGTAGATAAGCCGGATCCAAAAGTCGTACGATAGTGCATCAATCGACATCTTTTTTAGCCTCAAGACCGGCTAGTTGTCCGGTGAGTGCCTCTATTTTTTTCTCGGCATCCTCTTGCTTCTTTCTTTCATTTTCAATCACCGCCGGCGGAGCATTCTGCACAAAACGGTGATTGTTGAGTTTGGTCATAACCGTAGACAGAAAACCTTTCTGGTACTCCAGTTCCGTCTGAATTCGGGCTATCTCGCCGGCAATATCTATCTTCCCGGCCAGCGGGATGTAAAACTCGGTGGTGCCGCAAATAAAGGTGATGGCCCCTTCGGGTTTTTCATATACCCGGGTGGTTTCCGACAGATTACACATTTTTGCCAATACCGGGGCAAAAGGCAGGGCTCCGCCGGCCAACAGGGGCAGCTGCTCTCTGATGGCAATTCCCTTCTCCTGGCGAATGGTTCGCACCGTTCCGATTACCGATTTGGCCTGTTCAAAGCGGGTAAGAAGCTCAGCATTGAAGGGTGCCGATTCGGGCCAGTTTTGGATCATTAGGCTTTCCCCCTCTTCGCGATGGGCAAGCCATTGCCACAACTCTTCGGTGATAAAGGGCATAAAGGGGTGAAGCAACCGGAGAAGTTTGTCGAAATTTTGGAGGGTAGCGCGATAGGTAGCACCGTCGATAGGTTGTTGGTAGGCCGGCTTTACCATCTCGAGATACCACGACGAAAACTCATCCCAGAAGAGTTTGTAAACATTCATCAGTGCCTCAGAAAGACGGTATTTGTCGAATTGGTCGTTCAGTTCATCGAGGGTTTTATGCAAAATGGCGTCGAACCACTCGATGGCTATCCCGGCCGAATCCGGCTGCGGAAGGGTTTCATCCACGTTCCACCCCTTTACCAGCCGGAAGGCATTCCAGATTTTGTTGTTAAAGTTTCTACCCTGTTCGCAGAGGGCCTCGTCGAAGAGGATGTCGTTACCGGCAGGAGCCGAAAGGAGCATACCCATTCGTACGCCATCGGCACCGAACTGCTCTATCAGGGCTAGCGGATCGGGCGAGTTGCCGAGCGATTTCGACATTTTTCGGCCCAGTTTGTCGCGTACAATGCCGTGCAGGTATACATTCCGGAAGGGTGGGGTACCCATCCATTCGTATCCCGCCATAATCATGCGTGCCACCCAGAAGAAGAGAATCTCAGGTGCGGTAACCAGATCGTGCGTGGGATAGTAATAGGCCAGTTCATGGTTGGGTTTGGCTTCCGGATTGCCTGCAAATGCCGGATCGAATACCGAAACGGGCCATAGCCATGAGGAGAACCAAGTGTCGAGGCAATCTTCGTCTTGCCGTAACTCCTGTAGCGAAAGTGCGGGATTGCCCGTCTTTTCACGTGCCTTTTGCAGGGCCTCGTCGGCATTCAGCGCCACCACATAGCCTCCCTGGGGCAGGTACCATGCGGGAATCCGGTGGCCCCACCAGAGTTGGCGGGAGATGCACCAGTCCTTGATATTCTCCATCCAGTGGCGATAGGTATTCTTATACTTTGCCGGGTGGAGCATAATCTCATCATTCATTACCGCTTTGAGCGCCGGTTCGGCCAGATCGGCCATCTTCACAAACCACTGCATGGAGAGTTTGGGCTCAATCACAGCATCGGTTCGTTCGGAAAAGCCCACTTTGTTGATATACTCTTCGGTCTTCTCCAACAGGCCGGCTTTCCGCAGATCCTCCTCAATCAGATCTCTTACCTCGAAGCGGTCGATGCCTGCATAGGGGGCTCCATTTTGGTTCAGGGTGCCGTTGTTGTGGAAGATGTCAATCGATTCTAAGCCATACTTTTCGCCCAAAATGTAGTCGTTTACATCGTGTGCAGGGGTAATCTTCAGGGCTCCTGTGCCAAACTCTTTGTCTACATATTCGTCCATGATGATGGGCACAGAGCGATTGATGATGGGAACAAGTACCCTTTTCCCTTTCAAAGCGCTGTATCGTTCGTCTTCGGGATGAACGCAAACTGCCGTATCGCCAAGGATGGTTTCGGGTCGGGTAGTGGCTACCCTTATATAACCCTCCTCTCCTTCAATTTTGTAGCGCAGGTAGTAGAGTTTGCTCTTTACCTCTTTGTGTATTACCTCTTCGTCCGAAAGAGCGGTTTGTGCTGCAGGATCCCAGTTAACCATGCGTACTCCGCGGTAGATTTTCCCCTTTTCGAAGAGATTAACAAACACTCGGATTACACTCTCGGAGTAGTCGGGATTCATGGTAAAACTGGTTCTCTCCCAGTCGCACGAAGCCCCCAGCTTTTTGAGTTGCTGCAGAATGATTCCACCATGCTTTTCGGTCCATTGCCAGGCGTGTTCCAGAAAAGCTTCGCGTGTGAGGTCGGCCTTCGAAATGCCCTCTGTGGCCAGTTTGGCCACCACTTTTGCTTCTGTTGCAATGGAGGCATGGTCGGTGCCGGGTACCCAGCAGACATTTTTTCCCTGCATCCGGGCCCTGCGTACCAGCACATCCTGAATGGTATTGTTCAGCATATGACCCATATGTAACACGCCGGTTACGTTTGGTGGCGGGATCACTACGCTGAAAGGTTCACGTGCATCAGGACGGGAACGGAAAAGGCCCTGTTTTTGCCAATAGTCGTACCACTTTTGCTCAGTTTTTGAAGGCTCGTATTTTGAGGGTATTTCCATGATAATTAAATGCTTATAGGAAGAAGGGCTCGATAGAATTGCGCAAAGTTACAAATTTCTCACAGATGGAACCCCTTTTACCGCCCGGAATGGTGTTTTCGCATGGTGCCTTCACCCTTTTATAAAAAAGCGTTATCTTTGTGGCTGCCATTCTTTGTAACAGAGATGGTTTTCTAGCAATTATTCTCAATTAGTACAGAATCGATATGAAAAGGATCGCTTTTTTTTCCTTGTTGCTGATGTTGGCCTGCAGTATGAGCTGGGCTCAGAAATCGGGCAGGCAGGTTGGTCGACTCAAGAAGAGTCAGGAGGTTGCGGCAACGGAAGTTGCCGGACAAAAAGCAGAGGCAACAAAAAAGGCGGCAGCCGCGAAAGGCGCATCTATCCGGTTCGAAAAGATGTTACACGACTTTGGTAAATTGGCTTATGAAAGCGATGCTACGGCTACCTTCACCTTCACCAATCAGGGTACGCTTCCTTTGGTGATTATCAAGTGCAGGGCTACTTGCGGCTGCACCGAACCCAAATGGTCGCTCGAACCGATTAAACCCGGCGAAAAGGGTGAAATTACCGTAAGCTACAATACGCAGATTACGGGCCCTTTTAATAAACCGATAACGGTGATTACCAATGCCGATACCTCATCAGTTGTACTTACTATCAAGGGTACTGTAGAGAGTCCGCAGCTGCCCGCTTCACAGGCCCGATAGCCCCTTATTCCGCTTTAGTATGCCCTCAATATCTGCCCGCGGGGAAGAGATGCCAGCCTCGCCCATCCGCAAACTTGTACCTCTTTCCGATCAGGCTAAAGCCCGGGGAGTTAAAGTATATCATCTGAATATTGGACAACCCGATTTGCCTACTCCTGATATTGCGCTCGATGCTGTCAGGAATCTTGATCGTAAGGTGTTGGAATATAGCCCCAGCGACGGATATCTGAGTTATCGGGAAAAGCTTACCGAATATTATGGTCGTTTCAATATAGCCGTATCGCCCGAAGAGATTATTGTAACCACTGGCGGTTCTGAAGCGGTGCTCTTTGCTTTTTTGTCGTGTCTTGATCCGGGCGACGAAATTATTGTGCCCGAGCCGGCCTATGCAAACTATATGGCCTTTGCCATTTCGGCCGGTGCGGTGATACGCTCTGTGCCATCGTCGATTGAGGAGGGTTTTGCTTTGCCTCCTGTCGAGAAGTTTGAGGCCCTGATTACTCCGCGCACAAAGGGTATTCTGATCTGTAATCCTAATAACCCTACCGGCTATCTCTATACCCGGAGCGAGATGAATCAGATCCGCGATCTGGTAAAAAAATATAACCTCTATCTCTTCTCGGACGAGGTGTACCGTGAGTTTTGTTATACAGGTGCACCCTATATCTCGGCCTGCCATCTGGAGGGAATCGAGGAGAATGTGGTTCTAATCGATTCGGTGTCTAAACGATACAGCGAATGCGGCATTAGAATCGGTGCTCTGATTACGAAAAATCGGGCTCTCAGGGCTACCCTTATGAAGTTTTGTCAGGCTCGTTTGAGTCCTCCACTGTTGGGTCAATTGGTGGCAGAAGCATCGCTCGATGCGCCCGATGCGTATATGCTCGACATGTACAATGAGTATGTAGAGAGGCGTAAATATCTGATAGATAGGATTAATAAGATTCCCGGATGTTACTCTCCCATCCCTATGGGTGCTTTCTACACAGTTGCCCGTCTTCCGGTAGATGACGCCGATCGTTTTTGTGCCTGGTGTCTGGAGTCGTTCGAATATAAGAAACAGACTATTTTTATGGCCCCCGCATCAGGTTTTTATATCACACCCGGTATGGGGCGTAATGAGGTGCGTTTGGCTTATGTCATCAAGAAGGCCGATCTGAAAAACGCCATGGATTGCCTCGAAGAGGCGCTGAAGCTCTATCCGGGCCGGACGGTATAACCAGTGGGGCTAAATCAGATAACGCTGTTGTAGCAGTTCGTCCATCTCCTGCTGGATCTCCATCGCTTTTATACGGGCTGTCTGATCGAAGGTGTCGGTGCTGTCGGCATGGATAATGGCGCGGGAGGAGTTTATTAACAATCCACACTGGCTGTTGAGCCCCACCCGCGATACCTCACGCAGGCTTCCCCCTTGTGCGCCGACTCCGGGAACCAGTAAAAAATGGTTGGGAACCAACGTTCTGACAGCTTCGAACATCTCCGGTTTTGTGGCGCCTACTACATACATCATATTGTCTTCGGTTCCCCAATTTTTGGAGTAGTCGAGTACCCGCTCAAAGGTACGAAGTCCGGAGTATTTGTCTTCCATAAATTGGAAATCGGATGCGCCGGGGTTCGAGGTTAAGGCAAGCAGAATGGCCCATTTTCCGGGATATTGCAGAAACGGGGTTACCGAATCTTCGCCCATATAGGGAGCCAGGGTGATGGCATCGAAAGGCATCTGTCGGAAAAAGGCTGCTGCATATTTCCCGGCGGTATTGCCTATATCGCCTCTTTTGGCATCGGCAATCAACAAAATGCTGGGATATTTCTCCTTGATGTATTCGACGGTCTTTTTGAGATTAACCCATCCGGTAACGCCATGCACCTCATAAAAAGCAAGATTGGGTTTGAAAGCTACGGCGTAGGGAGCAGTGGCATCGACAATCCGCTTATTAAATTCGAAAAGGGCATCGGGGCTCTTTTTTAACGAATCGGGAATGCGGGCATAGTCGGGATCGAGTCCTACGCAGAGGTAGCTGCGCTTCATGCGTATCTGTGTGAATAGGTCGAATGCGCTCATGTCGATTGTATATTTTGCCTTTGGACGTTTAGATATCTGACTCTTTGAGCCTTTCTGCATTTTCTGCCATCTGGAGCTTGTCGATCAGCTCCTGCAAGTTCCCATCTATGATGTTTTGCAGATTGTAGAGGGTAAGATTGATCCGGTGATCGGTAATGCGTCCCTGGGGCCAGTTGTAGGTGCGGATTTTGGCCGATCTGTCGCCTGTAGAGACCATGGTTTTTCGTTTCGAAGCAATCTCATCGAGATACTTGGAGTATTCGAGGTTGTAGATGCGGGTGCGAAGTTCGGCCAAAGCCTTCTCGAAGTTTTTGATCTGCGACTTCTCGTCCTGGCATTGTACTACAATGCCGGTGGGTGCATGGGTGAGCCGGATGGCGGAGTAGGTGGTATTCACCGATTGGCCGCCGGGACCCGACGAACAGAAGGTGTCTTTTCTTACATCGCTCATATTGAGCTCTATATCAAATTCTCCTGCTTCGGGAAGAACGGCAACAGTGGCTGCCGAGGTATGAATCCGTCCTTGTGTCTCGGTTTTGGGTACACGTTGTACCCGGTGTACACCCGATTCATATTTCAGGATGCCGTACACCTTATCGCCGGTTACATTAAAAACAATCTCCTAGTATCCACCGGAGGTGCCGTCCGAAACATTGGTAACCTCAATTTTCCATCCCCGGTTTTCGCAGTACTTCTGGTACATGCGGAAGAGGTCGCCGGCAAAGATACTCGCTTCGTCACCCCCGGTGCCGGCACGGATCTCCATCACGGCATTTTTATCGTCTTCGGGATCGGAGGGGAGAAGCAGGAGTTTAATCTCCTCTTCCATGGGCTCAACCTGGTTGGTAAGACTCTCCAGTTCAGCTCGGGCCATGTCGCGCATTTCGTCGTCTTTTTCGTTGGCCAGCATCTCTTTGGCATCATCGATATTGCTGAGAATATTGCGGAACTTGTCGTAAGCTTCGATAAGAGGCTCAAGGTCGCGATACTCTTTGTTCAGTTTGATGAACCGTTTCATGTCGGAGGTAACGTCGGGATCGGAAATCTGTTGACGAGTCTCCTCGAAGCGCAGTTTGATGGTTTCCAGCTTTTCCAGAAGGGAGTGGTAGGGCATAATTGTTCAGGCCTTTTGTGCGATGGGCAAAGGTAGTAAGTTTTTTGATTGGAAATTTCATGTACTTTTGACAGGCGTAACAGAACAGGCCATTTCATGAGAAAACGAGTAGATTTTTTGGTTATTGGCAGCGGTTTGGCAGGGTTGAGTTTTGCCTTGAAAGTGGCCGATCGGGGCAAAGTTTGCGTGGTTACCAAATCACGTCTCGACGAAACCAACACCTCTTTTGCACAAGGGGGAATTGCTGCCGTATCGCAGTTGGCCGATAGTTGGGAGAAGCATATCAACGACACCCTGATTGCCGGCGACGGCGTTTGCGATGAGAAGGTGGTGCGAATGGTGGTGCAGGAGGCTCCCGGGCAGATTCAGCAGCTGATTGAGTGGGGTACCCGGTTTGATCAGGATGAACATGGCGACTATGATCTGGCTCGTGAAGGAGGTCATTCGGAGCACCGCATCTACCACCACAAAGATAATACCGGTTCGGAGATTCAGCGCGCCCTGAGCGAAAGGGTTCGCAGCCATCCCAATATTGAGATCCTTGAAAACCATTTTGCCGTAGATCTGATTACCCAACATCACCTCGGAGTGCTGGTTAAGCGATATCACACCGATATACAGTGTTATGGCGCTTACGTGGCTCAGGCCTCTACCAATACCATCATGAATATTGAGGCAAGGGTTACGGTACTTGCCTGTGGCGGAATCGGTAATATATATGCCACCACAACCAATCCCGCTGTAGCTACCGGCGATGGCATTGCCATGGTATACCGGGCAAAAGGGCTGATTGATGATGCGGAATTTGTACAATTTCATCCCACTTCGCTCTATAATCCCGGCCAACGCCCCTCATTTCTCATTACTGAGGCGTTGCGGGGTTTTGGCGCCATTCTTCGTACTCCCGATGGCGAGGAGTTGATGATGAAGTATGATGAGCGAGGGTCGCTTGCGCCCCGTGATATCGTGGCACGTGCCATAGACCATGAGATGAAACTGCATGGCTATGAGCATGTCTATCTGGATGCTACCCATCTCGATCCAAAAGGACTGGAGACCCATTTCCCCAATATCTTCCAAAAATGCATGGAGCTGGGTATCGATATGCGGAGTCACTATATCCCGGTAGTGCCTGCGGCTCACTACTTTTGCGGAGGAATCCGGGTGGATATGCGGGGCCGGACCACCATTAACCGACTTTATGCACTGGGCGAAACCTCCAGTACCG
>JBFWIG010000032.1:0-12819 GCA_050256115.1 Bacteroidales bacterium
CCCGCTCCGTACAGCAGCATCCCGGACCGGGTCATCGGCGAGGAGACATAGTCGGTTGCCATATATACCGCGCCCAGAATGGCTCCGCCGGTTAGCAGGTGGAAAAGGGGATCCATATACAGAGAGCGGTCTATTAGCCACATTAGCCCTGTAATCAGTGCCAGGGTGCCCAGTGTAGCCACCGGAATGTGCCAGGTAATCACCTTTCTGACCAAGAGCCAAACCATGCCCAAAAGGAGCGCAATGGCCGATACTTCGCCCATAGAACCACCCATTTTACCTAACAGCAGATCGAGGGTGGCAGGCAGCTCTTTGGCCACACTTTCTACAGATGCCCCCGATTTAAGTGCCTCTTTAATCAGTGCCAGGGGGGTTGCACCGGTGGCTGCATCGACCAGGGGGGTGGCGAAGCCGTTGGGAACGGGCCAGCTGGTCATCTGAACAGGGAAAGAGATCAGCAGAAAAACCCGGCCCACCAGGGCAGGATTAAAGGGGTTGCAGCCTAAACCCCCAAAACTCATCTTGCCCACGGCAATGGCAAATAGTGCACCTGCAGCTACAAGGCCCGGCGAGAGATTCACGGGGAGATTGAAGGCCAGGAGTAGACCTGTTACCACGGCCGAGAGGTCGTGCAGGGTGTTCGCAGTTTTAAGGAGGTATTTGGCTATGAGATATTCGGCCGCCATGCAGGAGGCAACCGAAACGGCGGTGAGCAGCAGCGCCGGCAGGCCAAAGAAGTAGAGCGAAACCAGCTGGGCGGGGATTAGCGCCAGCAGTACATCGCGCATCAGGGTCTGCGTCTTATTCCCGCTGTGAATATGGGGCGATGGCGCAATAATTAAAGATGGGTTCATGAGAGCTTATCTTAAGGATGGGCAATGGTCAGGAACGGCGGGATTTGATTAATCGCAGGGTGGCTGCTTTGCCCAACCGGATCCGGTCGAGCAACGGTCGGTTGGCAGGACAGGTATATTGGCACGAACCGCATTCAATGCAGTCGACAATGCATGCATCTTCGGCTCGTTCGTAAAGCTCTTTGGCCGAGAGTCTCTCTAACAGGTAGGGCTCAAGCCCCATAGGACAGACCTCTACACATTTTCCACACCGGATACAGGCCTGGGGAGCCGCGCGTCGTGCTTGCGAGGCGGGCAGTAGCAGCAGACCCGAAACCCCTTTGGTAACCGGCGCATCGACAGTAACCAGGGTTCTTCCCATCATAGGCCCTCCGGCAATAATCTTCCCCGTAGTTTGGGGGATATCACCTGCGGCACCGATCACTTCGCGGATAGGAGTCCCGATGCGGACTTTCAGGTTTGAGGGCTCCTTCACCTCGGGTCCGGTAACGGTGATGATGCGCTCAATGAGGGGTTTGTTCTTTTGAACCGCTTCATAGACGGCAAATACGGAAGCGATGTTAAAGGGAACAACACCCACATCTACCGGAATCTTTCCGGAGGGAACCTCCTTCCCGGTGAGCGCCTCGATTAACTGTTTCTCCCCTCCCTGCGGGTATTTTACTTTTAACTTTTGCACCGTTATGCCTTGAAATCCGCCAGCCAGGGTGGTAAGCAGGGCAATGGCATCGGGCTTGTTCTCTTCAATGCCAATGATGGCTTTTCCAACGCCGAGTGCCTTCATAAGGAGCGATACCCCTACCATAATCTCTGCGCCCTTTTCCAGCATCAGACGGTGGTCGCAAGTGAGGTAGGGTTCGCACTCTACCCCGTTTACAACAACCAGTTCGGCCACTTTTCCCGGAGGAACCGCCAGTTTTACATGGGTAGGGAAGGTGGCGCCTCCCAATCCTACGATGCCTGCGGCAGCAATTTTTGTCTGAATCTCTTTGGAGGAGAGGCGAATCTCCTTCACGAGGGTTTCGGATCGGTCAATCTCATCGAGCCAGATGTCGCCATCGCGTTCAATTTGAATGGCGGGGCGTTTGTATCCGCCGGCATCGGGCAGATTGTCAATCTTTTTCACGGTGCCCGAAACGGGCGAATGCAGATTCGATGAGACAAATCCGCTTCCGGTGGCCAGCAGTTGACCGGTTTTAACCACGTCGCCCACTTTAACCACTACGCTGGGAAGGGCTCCGATATGCTGCGACAGGGGTACCACTACACTACCCGGAAGGGGCAGTTCGCGTGTAGGCTTGTCGGTGCTCAGTTTGCATTCGGAGGGATGAATACCTCCTCTGCTGAAGGTTTTTGGCATAGCTGTGAAGTATCTTAAGTAGGCTTTTACGATTCGGTTACAGCTGCCGGTTCGGAGGCGGCAGTCGCTTTTTTAGGGGGAAAATTGGGTTCGAGAATGGCATTTGTAGGGCACTCTGTAACGCATTTTCGACAAAGGGTGCATTTCCGGGAGTCGATAAAGGCCAGGTTGTCGGCAATGGTAATCGCGTCGAAATTGCACACTTTAAAGCACTTGGAGCAACCTATGCAGGCCACGCTACAATATTTTCTGGCCACCCCGCCCTTCTCTTTGTTCATGCACGAGACAAAGACCTTCCGGTTTTTGGGAAATTTTTTGCGCAGTTCAATGATGTTTCGGGGGCAGGCTTTTACACATGCTCCACAGGCGGTACACTTGTTGTCGTCCACAACAGGAAGTCCGGTTTCCGGATCCATATGAATAGCGTCGAAGGCGCAAACCGCAACACAATCACCGCATCCCAGGCATCCGTTGGGGCAGTCGGTATCGCCAATGCAGAGGGCGTGTTGCGATGCACAAGAGGCGATACCATCCCACTGCGCGGTTCTGGGGCGATTGGCAAAACTGCCGCTGCACCTCACTACGGCTACCAAAGGGGCTTTTGCAGCCGCCGCTTTGCCCAGAAGAGTAGCGGCTTGCGACATCACGCTATTCCCACCCACCGGGCAGTAGAGATCGCCAATCTCTTTTGCTTTTACCAGGGTTTCGGCAAAGGCACGGCACCCGGCAAATCCGCATCCCCCGCAGTTAGCCCCGGGAAGTACCTCCGTAACCTGATCTATTCGGGGATCTTCGAACACGTAAAACTTGCGCGATACATAATAGAGAATCAGTGCGGCAAGGAGGCTAAGGCCCACAGGTACAGCTATAGAATAGAGAATAGCAATCATTTTCTTCTACTTGGGTAAGGCTTCGATGGAGAACCGAAATTCGGTGGCCATACGGTTGCGGTTAAAATAGAGTATAAGATAGTAGGGAATGAGTACCAGGATTGACAGTAGTGCCGAAATGGCCTCATTGCCGATTAAGGCATGCGAGAGGAAAAGTGTGGCTATGAGTAGTACAAGCGGATAGAGATATCCATAGAGAATGGCCTTTTGTCCCAAGGTTCGGGCCATGGAGATACGCACCGTTTGGCCGGTGGTTAAATGGCCGGAGGGGTGGGGAACTACAATCTCTCTGGTGCCCCCGGACGATCCGAAACAGACCGACGAAGCGCGACAACTGCCGCAGGCCGTGGGAGGAGTGACGGTGACGGTGACGGAATGAGGGGTTATTCCGGTAATGATACCTTCTTGTACAATACAGTTGTTCATTGCTTATGAATGGCCCGCTAAATTACAAAAAACGATTCAGATTGTACTGTCTAGCCGTCAGAAACCGACAGGTTCATCTCTAAGGCTTTTTCTATCAGAAACTTTCGGGCTGCTTCATGTTCGTTGGCAATCTCTCCGTCGAGAATTGCATCTTTGATGGCGTTTTTCAGGATTCCCACCTCACGACCGGGTGTAAGCCCAAACATCTGCATAATCTCCTGCCCGTCTATGGGGGGCTGAAAATTGCGGATGGCATCGCGCTCCTCCAATTCGGCCATCTTTTTGCGCACCAACTTGAAATTGGCCAGAAACCGTTTTACATTATTCTCATTCTTCGAGGTGATATCGGCTTCGCAGAGGGTCATAAGGTCCTCTACATCATCGGCCGCATCGAAAAGCAGACGCCTTACGGCCGAGTCGGTAATGATCTCCTCTGCCAGCACGATGGGGCGGAGATGAAGCAGCACCAACTTTTGCACATAGCGCATCTTTTCGTTCATGGGCATACGGAGCCGACGGAATAGATCGGCAACCATGCGCGAACCTGTCAGTTCGTGGCCGTGAAAGGTCCAACCTGTTTCGGGATGGAACCGTTTGGTATCGGCTTTGCCAATGTCGTGAAGCAGTGCCGCCCACCGCAGCCAGAGATTGGAGGTGTGATCTGCAATGTTGTCGAGCACTTTTAACGTGTGCAGAAAATTGTCTTTGTGCCCCATCTTGTTGCGGAACTCAACTCCTTTCATTCGGCTCAGTTCGGGCAGTATCATTTGGAGCAGACCGGTTTCGTACAGCATCTTAAAGCCGCGCGAGGGTTTGTTAGAGAGGATAATTTTATGCAACTCTTCTACGATTCGCTCGGCAGAGACAATCCCAATCCGGTCACAGTTCTTCTTCAGCGATTCGTAGGTCTCGGGCCAAATCTCGAAATGCAGTTGTGTGGCAAAACGGATGGCTCGGATCATCCGGAGCGGATCGTCCGAGAAGGTGATGTCGGGGTTAAGCGGGGTACGGATCCGTTTTTGTTCGAGATCGGCCACTCCTCCGAAGGGGTCGGTTAACGCTCCAAAGTGATCGCGGTGTAAGGCAATGGCCATCGCATTAATCGTAAAGTCGCGTCGCGCCTGGTCTTCCTGCAGGGTGCCGTCTTCTACGAGAGGTTTTCGGGAGTCGGCCCGATACGACTCTTTTCTTGCCCCCACAAACTCTACCTCCATTCCTTCGTACTGCAGCATAGCCGTTCCAAAATTTTTGAAGACCGAGACAGGGATCGAGGGGCCCAGGGCTTTTGCCAATCTGCGGGCAAGTGCGATACCGCTTCCTACTACTACCACATCGATATCTTTCGAAGGCCTCCCGATGAGCGTGTCGCGAACGTATCCGCCAACAACGTAGGCTTCCAGATTCTCTTGGGTAACCAGTTCGGAGAGCACCGAAAAGAGGCGATGAGTAAGTGGTATCATGTTACAATGGCACTTTGAGGAGGCAAACGTACAAGATTCTCCCATATTTCACAAAAGAGGCCGGAAAATGGCACTTTTAGAGGAGGATGGTGGTAAAATTTAGCCGAAGTGTGCTTAGGGATGTTAATTTTTCGTAAAATTGCACCAAAATTTGGCGTTGCAGGGCGCCTTAATTTCGCGGGCTATGTATAGAAATATCTGGAATGAGAGTTTTCCCTCTCTCTGTTCCATCTCGTTTTACAACACAAATGCTATTAAGGCGCTTACGGTAACCGGCTTTAAGGTAGATAATTATATTGTAACCGAGGAGATCATTTACAAAGATATTCCTTTCGACTATGTGATGTTCAGGTTTGTAAAGTCGGATGGATTTACCGTAGCACGCGAAGTAAAGTTGAACCGAAATAAATTTTCGGACCGGATTCACTCTTGTGTCAGGCTTGAGGATGAGGGATTTGCTCTTATTGATGTGAGTAATACTCCGATGGCCGAGATTCCTTCGCTGAATGTGGCCTCCTGTTCGCGCATTGCCATTGGCCATCCGATTGCTATTCTGGGTTTCCATTACGACCGGGAGAATCTTACCTTTTTGCAGGGTATTATCTCTTCTAATGTGAAACTGGACGACAGGAAGGAGTTCCTTCAGTTTAACGCCTCTGTGCGACAGGGTTTCTCGGGTAGCCCGTTAATCAATGTGGAGACCGGCAGAGTGGTGGGGGTTGTTGGACACCGTCTCACGTCGCATTCTAAAGAGTACGATAAGTTCAAGCAGATTATTGACGATAATCTGGCCTTGCTCCAACCGGCACTGGGCGAGTTAAAAGTGGGCCCCATCGACCCGGTTCAGGTGTTGATTGCCAGTCAGAATCAGTTAAAGCAATTGGGGCGCGAGCTCTATAAATCGAGCCACTCCAGTTTTGGATATGCCCATAAGATAGACAACCTCTCCTACTATCTCTCTTAAGCTGATTGTCCGTTTTGCATGCCGCTCTTCCTATTCTGCAGAAAGCCAATGAGTTGGGTTTCTGCGCTGTTGGTATTACCTCTCCTGCTGTTTCGCAGGAGGAGGTTTCCCGCTTAGCTGATTGGCTTTCGCAAGGCTATCACGCGCAGATGGAGTGGATGGGTCGTAACCTTGCTCTGCGCACCGATCCCTGTAAGTTGGTTCCGGGAGCACAGAGTGCTATTGTGGTTGCCCTGCCCTATTTTACCCTTCACGCTCCATTGATGCAACGCTTTACTATTGCCCGCTATGCCCGTGGGCTCGACTATCACGGAGTAATCAGGGAGAAATTACGCGTGCTGCTGGGCGCTATAAATACTCTTTACGGGCCGGTTTCCGGCAGAGCTTTTTCCGATAGTGCACCGGTGATGGAGCATGCGCTGGCAGTTCAGGCCGGATTGGGTTGGTTGGGCAAGAACGGTCTGCTCTATGTAAAGGGGTATGGTTCGTATGTTTTGTTGGGCGTTTTGTTCACCGACATCTCTCTTGAGCCCTCCGGAACGCCTCTTCCCTCCCGTTGCGGGAGTTGCACAGCCTGTATCGACGCCTGCCCCTCCGGTGCCATTTGTGCGCCGCTGCAGATTGATGCCCGAAGATGTCTTTCGTATCTGACCATAGAGCATAAGGGCGCTTTTGCCACCCCGGCTCCTCTGCTTCACAATCAGGTGTTTGGTTGTGATATTTGCCAGGAGGTGTGTCCGTGGAACCGGGCGGTGACGCCTACCCGGGAGGCCGCTTTTGTGGATATGCCTCGCTTTATGCAGGTAACCGACCATGCTTTATGGAATCTTACCGAGCCCGAATTTCAGATTCTTTTTAAAGAGACCCCTGTGATTCGGGCCGGTTATGCCGGCTGGCGACGGAATCTGGAGCAGGTTATCCGCGAAGAGGGAGTAGATTTCTGAAGTAGCACTCCTCTTTTGCCAGCGATATGCCATAACGGTTGCATTGAGGGGTGAGTGCCGCTATGTTGGCCAACTGTTTCTCAGCGAAGGCTGCCACTGCATTTGCAGAGGGATGCAGCAGACGGTGGTTCGAGGCGGTAACCACTGAGAGAATCTGTCGCGAAAGTGCAAGCGACTCCTCATCTATCATCTTTGCTGCCACCTTTTCGAAGAGGTAGGAGATGGCGGTTTCGGAGGGGTGAACCATATCTTCGGCATAAAACCGATAGTCGCGCAATTCGTCGAGCATAATTTCGTAGGCGGGGAAATAGTAGCTTTGATTACGATAGCGGGTGCAGAGCCGGTTGAGTGCAAGCAGCAATGTGGCTTTCTCTATCTGGCTCTCATGGGCGCCGCTTTTATTATAGCGCACAGGGCTCAGGGTGAAGATCAGTTTAATATGGCTGTTCAATGCCAACACCCGGTCTATGGCATCGGAGAGCAGTAAGAGAGACTCTTCGACCGTGAGACATTCGGTTTCGAAGTGGCCGGCCGGCAGTTTATGACAGTTTCCTGCTATACGTCCGGAGGCTTTGTGCCGATAAACCCGGGCTGTTCCCGGAGTGATAAAGAGGTACGATGCGCGGGCTAAAGTGTAATGAGCAAAAGAGAGCTTATGGTTAATACGGGTAAGCACATCCTGTTTATCCGATCCCGAAAAGCTTCCGTGGTGATCAAGGCTGTGGTAGAGTGAATCCGAAAAAATCAGTTCCGACTCCCGGTAGGGTCTGTTATCAACCATTCGCTCCAGGGCGGTGGCCAGTGATGCGGGATTGTATAGAATCCCAAAGGGGTTGATAAGGGTTTTGAACCGTCTCTCTGCAAACCGGTTACCTATAGATTCGGCAAAACAGGAGCCCAAAAAGAGAAGCTCTGCACCGTAGGAGATCTTCCAGGGGAGCGGGGTTAAGGGAACCGGTGTATAGAGGTTGGGTTGCACAATTATTTCTATATTTACCTGCAAATATAGGAAATGCTATGCTTCGGAATACCTTTCAATTTGTCACTCGGCTCCACGCAAACAATACGCGTGAGTGGTTTGCCGACCATCGCCTTCAGTACCTGGAAGCCAAAGAGGAGTTTGAACACGTTGTACAGCTTCTTATTGCGGGTATCCGCTCCTTCGACCCCGAAATAGGGTGGATTACACCCCGTGATACGGTTTTCAGAATCTATCGCGATACCCGTTTTTCGCACAACAAAGCGCCCTATAAGAACCATTTTTCCGCCTATATCGCGAGAGGCGGCCGAAAATCTCCCTATGCCGGATACTATTTGCATGTAGAACCCACAGGTGCCGGATATCTGGGAGGTTCGCTCTTATCGGGGGGGATTTATGCACCCGAATCGGCTGCGCTGAAACAACTGCGGGAGGAGATCTACTACCATTATCCGGAATTTCTGGGTTTGACAGGAGAGCCCCTCTTTGCCCGCAATACAACTTGGTTCGAATCGGAGATGTTGAAGAAAACACCCCGCGGTTTTCCGGGTGACTTTGCGGGGGAAGCCTGGCTTCGTCGTCGTGATTACTGCTTTTTTACCTCGCTTCCGGAAGAGCTCCTGGTATCCGAAATGCTTCTGGAGAGGGCCCTTGAAACCTTTTCGCGGATGACTCCCGTGAACCGATTTCTCAACCGGGCGCTGGAGTCGGGGAATGAGTAGAAGAGGGGTGCCGATGGGGCAGGCTGACGCGGGAGTTGGCGGTTTCGCAAAAATCGTGTAGGTTTGTCGCTCCATATATAATCGGAACGTGAACTTCTCACTTCTTCACACAGATATCCATTCTTCTGCCCGGGCCGGCCTGATTGAGACATCGCGCGGGCCTATTGCCACTCCGGTTTTTATGCCTGTTGGCACAAGCGGCAGCGTGAAAGGGGTATCGCAGACGCAACTTCATAACGATATCGGTGCACAGATTATTCTGGGGAACACCTTTCATCTATACCTCCGTCCCGGACTCGAAGTGTTGAGGGATGCCGGGGGGCTGCACCGCTTTATCTCCTGGGAGCGTCCGATGCTTACCGATAGTGGCGGTTACCAGGTATTTTCTCTTACTGATATACGGAAGCTGCGCGAAGAGGGGGTGGAGTTCCGCTCGCATATCGATGGTTCGAAGCATCTTTTTACCCCCGAAAATGTGATGGATACGCAGCGGGTGATTGGGGCCGATATTATCATGGCCTTCGATGAGTGCACACCTTATCCGGCCGACTATAGCTTTGCCCGGAAGTCGATGGAGCTTACTCATCGCTGGCTTGCCCGCTGTTTTACCCGTTTTGGCGAGACGGAACCCCTATACGGTCATGAACAGGCACTTTTCCCCATTGTGCAGGGGGGTATGTATCCCGAATTGCGCCGGATCTCGGCCCAAACAGTTGCCTCGTATAACGCCGCAGGCAATGCCATCGGCGGGTTGTCGGTGGGCGAACCTGCCGAACTGATGTACGAGATGGTTGCCCTGGTAAATGAGACGCTTCCCGTAGATAAACCCCGCTATTTGATGGGGGTGGGCACACCGGTGAATATTCTGGAGGCTATTTCGCTCGGAATCGATATGTTCGACTGTGTGATGCCTACACGAAATGGCCGGAACGGGATGCTCTTTACAAAGAACGGGTTTGTTAACATTAAGAATGCCAAGTGGAAATCCGATTTTTCGCCCATCGAGGAGGGAGGCGCATCGGAGGTCGATGAAAAGTATTCGCGGGCCTATCTTCGTCATCTTATCTATGCGGGCGAGATGCTCGGATCGCAAATTGCAACGGCACACAATCTGGCCTTTTATGTCTGGTTGGTAGAAGAGGCCCGACGCCGGATTCTGGATGGCTCGTTTTCGGGTTGGAAAAAGGAGATGACAGAACGATTATCTACGCGGTTATGATACCTTTTAAGCCCAAAGCGATAGATCGTTATATTATCGGGAAGTTTCTCGGAACCTTCTTCTTTGCCATTATGCTGATTATTGGCATAGCGGTGATTTTCGACTTCTCCGAAAAGGTCGACGATTTTATGGTTTCCCGTCCGTCGTTTGGTGCTGTGGTGTTTGACTATTACCTCAATTTTATCCCCTACTTTACGGTTCTCTTCAGTTCGCTGTTTATCTTTATTTCGGTGATCTTTTTTACCTCCAAGATGGCCTACGACACGGAGATAATAGCCATATTGAGCAGTGGTATCAGTTTCCGCCGTTTAATGTTCCCCTATTTTATCTCCGCCTGTTTCCTGGCACTCTTCTCCTTTGTGTTAAACGATTATGTAATCCCCGATGCGAATCGCCGCAGAATCGAGTTCGAAGATCGTTATGTGAATCTCAAGCCTAAGGTGTACGATGCTGATAACGTGCATATTCAGGTTTCTCCGGGGCTTTTTGTCCATTTTGGCACCTTTGTGTCGAAAACCGACATGGGACATGAGTTCTCTATGGAGCGGTTCGAAAATAACCGGATGGTATCGAAACTGCGTGCAGATTATGTTCGCTGGGATTCGGTTCGTTCGGTTTGGACGGCATCGAACTACGCTATTCGCACCATCGACGGCTTAAGCGAAACCCTGCAGACAGGGAGTTCGATAGATACTACCTTTAATCTGCACCCCGAGGAGTTTAAACGGGGGAAGAAGTTTATGGAGACGATGAATCTGCGCGACTTGTCGGAACATATTGAGGTACTGAAGCTTCGTGGTGCCGATAATGTAAAGACCTTTGTTATGGAGAAGCATAAGCGAATAGCCTTCCCCTTCTCTACTTTTATTCTTACCCTGATTGGTGTCTCTCTCTCTACCCGCAAGGTGCGGGGTGGGATTGGGGTTCAGATAGCGGCAGGCATTACACTCAGCTTTGCCTATATTTTGTTTATGCAGTTCTCTTCGCAGTTTGCCATTAACGGGAGCTTAAGCCCTGTGCTGGCTGCATGGATTCCCAACGCCATCTTTCTGTTGATAGGGGCTGTATTATATTACCTGGCTCCCAAATAGCCGGGGTATTTGTTTATTTAACCTTCATAATCATGATCTCATTAAAAAAGAAGATTCAAGAGTTGCGGCAACGCCGCGAACAGGTTGCATTAGGCGGTGGCCAAACGGCTATCGACAAGCAGCAAACTATGGGGAAATTTACTGCCCGTGAGCGAATTACTGCTATTTTAGATGAGGGTTCCTTTACCGAATACGATCTCTTTGTTCAGCATAACGCCCGCGATTTCGAAATGGATAAGGTGGTGTTGAATGGCGACGGTGTGGTTACCGGAACCGGTACGGTTAACGGAGCTCCCGTCTGTATCTATGCGCAAGATTTTACGGTGGCCGGAGGGTCGCTGGGGTCGATGCATGCCGGTAAGATCACTAAGATTATGGATCATTCGCTAAAGATGCGCATGCCTCTGATTGGTATCAATGACTCCGGAGGTGCTCGTATTCAGGAGGGTGTTGGCGCTTTGGCCGGTTATGGAGAGATCTTTTTCAGAAATACGCTGGCTTCGGGTGTGGTACCGCAGATCTCGGTGATTTTGGGTCCTTGTGCCGGTGGTGCTGTCTACTCGCCGGCTCTCACCGACTTTGTGTTTGTGGTAGATAAGATCTCGAAGATGTTTATTACCGGTCCCGAGGTGATTAAGACGGTACTGGGCGAGGAGATTTCGATGGAAGATCTGGGGGGCGCCCGTGTGCATAGCGAAATTACCGGAAATGCCCACTTTTTTGCCCTTTCGGAAGCGGAGTGCTTTGGCCAGATTAAGCGGTTACTCAGCTTTATCCCCGCCAATAACGGCGAAAAGGCCATTGCTGTGAAACCGGTTCTTCCTAAAAAGCAGTTCAATATTGAGGAGATTGTCCCGGTTGATCCTAAGATGCCGTACGATGTACGCGATGTGGTACGTGCACTGGTGGATGATTCTGATTTCTTTGAGATTCAGGAGCATTTTGCTGCCAATGCCGTGATCGGGTTTGGCCGCATCGACGGAAACACGGTAGGTTTTGTGTGCAATCAGCCTTTGGTGATGGCGGGTGTGCTTGATGTAGATTCGTCCGACAAGATTGCCCGTTTTATCCGTTATTGCGATGCGTTTTCTATTCCTTTGGTTACCCTCGTAGACCTTCCCGGTTATCTGCCCGGTGTTGATCAGGAGTACAGCGGAGTAATCCGTCACGGAGCCAAGATTTTGTACGCCTATAGCGAAGCTACAGTTCCCAAGATTACCGTTATTCTGCGTAAAGCTTACGGTGGTGGTTACATTGCCATGAGTTCGCGCCATTTGCGTGCCGACTTTGTCTTTGCCTGGCCCACTGCCGAGATTGCAGTTATGGGCCCGGAGGGTGCTGCCAATATTATCTTCCGTAAGGAGATCATGGCTTCGGCCAACCCCGATGAGACACGTGCGCAAAAGGTACAGGAGTATAAAGAGAAGTTTGCCAATCCTTATGTGGCTGCATCGAAAGGATATGTCGATGCTGTACTCGAACCCTCCGAGACTCGGAGCACATTGGTACATGCGCTGAAGGTCTCTAAGAACAAGGCTGTAGCCCTGCCTTCGAAGAAGCATGGGATTCCCCCGTTTTAAGCAGCCCCTGGTTCTTAGGGTTACAAGATCTGTTGCTGTACACTTAAATTGTTTATTATGAGTCAAGAAACCAATAAATTGCCTGATCAGATGCAGGTATTGGAGATAGAGGGCACCTCTTATTCTACCCTTTTCACCAAAAAGTATGCTTCGAAGGCCCCTTTTCAACTTCCCGATGAGAAGAAGATTTTGGCTTACCTGCCGGGTACTGTGCTTGAGATTAAGGTAAAGCCGGGCGATAAGGTGGCGGCTGGAGAGGAGCTTCTCTCGGTCGAAGCCTTGAAGATGCGCAATACCATTCTGTCGCCCGTTTCGGGTGTGATTGCGGCG
>JBFWIG010000033.1:0-12655 GCA_050256115.1 Bacteroidales bacterium
GTGAAGCCCCGTTTTGTGGAGGAGGTGTTGGGTCAGAGCGGCTCTGTTTACACTTATCCCACTGAGGTGTTGAAGAGTTCGGTGTGTAGCAGCTCTACATTGAAGCAGTTGCGTGGCATGATGAAGGGTGTGGTGGAGTATGGTACGGCAAAGAGTATTCGTACCGATGCCTACCAGTTTGCCGGGAAAACCGGAACGGCGCAGATTGCAATGAATGCCGGAGGGTATGGGGTGAGTAAACGACATTATGCTTCGTTTGTGGGTTTCTTCCCTTTCGAAGAGCCCCGCTACAGTTGTATTGTAACGGTTTCGGCGCCCACCATCGGCGGCACAGGAGGGGGTGTTGCGGCTGCTCCTGTGTTTAAATCCATTTCAGATAGGATTTTAGCTATGGAAGAGTCGCTCTTTCCCCGCTTCTCTTCTCGCTTTCCCAATCAAAAGGTTGCAGAGGTGCCGGTCTCGAAATCAGGTTCGGCTAAGGCGCTGAAGGTGGCACTAAGGGAGATGGATGTCGATTTCAATGATGATGAGGTCGATTCGGATTGGGTCTCAACGCAATCGGCCGAAGATGAGGTGATACTAAAAGATAGAAAACAGATTAACGGGCTTGTGCCTAATGTGTTGGATATGGGGTTGAAGGATGCGCTCTTCCTGTTGGAGTCGGCTGGCCTGCGAGTCTCTGTTAAGGGTAAAGGAAGAGTGGTTTCGCAGTCGCAAATGCCCGGCAGTAAGTTGGTGGCTGGAAGCAGAATTGAAATTACGTTGCGTTAATGGATGCGGTTATGGATAGAACCGGAAGGATTTTAGCAGATTTGTTGCGCGATATCTCACCGCTCTCGGTGGTGGGATCCACACAGGTGGAGATTGCCGATCTCTCTGCCGATTCGCGCAGGGTGGGCAGAAAGTCGCTTTTTGTGGCGGTGCGGGGTACTAAGACAGATGGTCATCTTTATATTCCTCAGGTGATACATGCAGGCGCCTCGGCAGTGGTGTGCGAACGCTTGCCCGACAGGTGTGAGGATGGCGTTACCTATGTGGTGGTTCGTGATGCTTCCGAGGCGTTGGGTTGGCTGGCATCGGCCTTTTATGGCGATCCGTCGCAGCGGCTTACGCTGGTGGGGGTAACCGGCACCAATGGAAAAACCACTACCGCTACCCTGCTTTATAGACTCTTTATGCGGTTGGGCTTCCGGTCGGGGCTTCTTTCTACCGTAGTTAACTATGTGGGCGATAGTCCGGTAGAGGCAACGCATACCACTCCCGATCCCATCTCTTTAAATGCACTTCTGGCCCGGATGGCCGATGAGGGGTGTTCCTACTGTTTTATGGAGGTAAGTTCGCATTCGGTAGTGCAACACCGGATTGCCGGTTTGCAGTTTGCCGGGGCAATTTTTACCAATCTTACCCACGATCACCTCGATTTTCACGGTACGTTCGATGCCTATCTTAAGGCGAAGAAGGCCTTTTTCGACCGACTTTCGCCCATGGCTTTTGCATTAACCAATAAAGATGATAAAAATGGCCGGGTGATGGTGCAGAATTGTAAGGCCTCACTGCACACCTATGCGCTTAAGTCGATGGCCGATTTCCGTGGCCGAATTGTAGAACCCCATTTCGAGGGGATGTTGCTGCAGATAAATGGCACGGAGTTGTGGACCCATTTTATCGGTGAGTTTAATGCCTATAATTTGTTGGCAGTGTATGGTGCTGCCTCGCTGTTGTTTCCTGACCGGGAGGCGATTTTGACTGCGATGAGTATGTTATTCCCGGTAGATGGTCGTTTTGAGTGTGTCCGTTCTAAGGAGGGCGTTCTGGCCATTGTAGATTATGCACATACGCCCGATGCGGTAGAGAATGTTCTGCGTGCCATTCATCAGTTGGTAGACCCGCAGGGTTCCAGGGTAATTGCGGTGGTGGGGGCGGGAGGCGACCGCGATAAGAGCAAGCGGCCTGAGATGGCCCGAATTGCTTTTCGTAACAGTCATCAACTGATTCTTACCTCCGATAATCCCCGTACGGAGAGTCCGGCAGCCATATTAGAAGATATGGCGGCAGGGCTCTCGCCCAATGAGCGTACGCAAACCCTCGTGATTTCCGATAGGCGGGAGGCAATCAGAACGGCCTGTCGGCTGGCGCAAAAGGGCGATGTGATTCTGGTGGCCGGAAAGGGTCATGAGAATTACCAGGAGGTGAATGGTGTACGACATCATTTTAGTGATAAAGAGGAGTTAGAGATCATTTTTCAAGCCCAATAACCCGTTAGATTATGCTTTACTATCTGTTTACCTGGCTCGATGAGCGGTTCGATTTTCCCGGAGCCGGAATGTTTCAGTACATCACTTTCCGCTCGGCGGCTGCAGTGATTATGGCACTGCTGCTTTCGCTCTTTTTCGGCAGGTATATTATCTACATGTTGCAACGGAAGCAGGTGGGTGAGACCATCCGCAATCTGGGTCTTGAGGGGCAGATGCGTAAACAGGGCACACCCACTATGGGGGGGCTGATTATTCTCTTTTCGCTGTTGGTTCCGGTTCTGTTGTTCTGTGATCTCACCAATATCTATATCTTATTGTTGCTGATTACAGCGGTTTGGCTCGGTTTTATTGGTTTCCTCGACGATTATATCAAGGTGTTTAAGAAGAACAAGGGGGGGCTTCAGGGTAAGTTTAAGATGTTGGGTCAGATCAGTCTCGGGATTATTGTGGGTTTGGCCATCTATTTTCACGATGATATCTTGGTTCGGCAGCCTGCTTCTGTGGTTCCGCAAGCGGTAGAAACGTCCGCTCTCTCTGTGGGTTCTTCGGCCAATGCTCATCTCAGCATTGCATCCGGGGTGGCCGATTCGACAGCTTCGGCTGTAGCGGCGGGCTCCTCTCTTCCCAAGGGGTATGTAGATGTTAAGTCTACCACCACAACGATTCCCTTCGTCAAGAATAATGAGTTTGATTATCACTCCATTCTAGCCTTTCTGGGCGAGGAGGTGGCGGATAAGTGGACCTGGCTTGTGGTGGTGTTGATTGTGATTTTTATTATTACAGCCGTCTCGAATGGCGCCAATATTACCGATGGTCTCGACGGATTGGCGGCCGGCACCTCGGCCATTGTGGGCGGTACACTTTGGGTACTGGCCTATGTTTCGGGCAATATAATTACTTCTAATTATCTGAATATTATGTATCTCCCTGCAACCGGCGAGATGGTAGTCTTTATCAGTGCATTTATGGGAGCCACCATTGGTTTTCTCTGGTACAACACCTATCCGGCGCAGGTCTTTATGGGTGATACAGGGAGTTTGTCTATTGGGGGAATTGTGGCAGTAACGGCAATTCTGATACGTAAGGAGCTGTTGATTCCCATTTTGTGCGGCATTTTTGTGGTAGAGAATCTTTCGGTACTGCTACAGGTGTGGTACTTTAAGTATACCCGGATGCGCTATGGAGAGGGCAAACGGATTTTTTTGATGGCACCATTGCACCACCATTTCCAGAAGGCCGGTTATCATGAAGCAAAAATTGTGTCGCGCTTCTGGATTGTGGCCTTTATGTTGGCAGCTATTACTGTGATTACTTTGAAAATACGTTAATTATTGCGTCATGCATAGTTTTGAGGAACAGAAAAAACGGATTGTGGTTTTGGGTGCCGGCGAGAGCGGAGTCGGTGCTGCCGTACTGGCAGCCGTAAAGGGGTTCGATCTCTTTGTTTCGGACCGGGGCCCCATTAAACCGGAGTATCGGGAGCGGCTTCGCCAATATGGCATCGCTTTCGAGGAGAATACCCATACCATGGCCTCCATTCTATCGGCCGACGAGGTGATTAAAAGTCCGGGAATTCCCGATTCGGCGCCTGTGATGGTACAGGTACAGGAGGCCGGGATACCGGTGATTTCGGAGATTGAGTTTGCAGCCCGCTATACGCATGCCAAAAAGATCTGTATTACGGGAAGTAATGGGAAAACCACCACCACTACTTTGATTTATCACATGATGAAAAAGGCAGGTCTGAATGTGGGTTTAGCGGGAAATGTAGGAAAAAGTTTTGCCGCACAGGTGGCAGAAGAGCAGTTCGACTATTATGTGTTGGAGTTGAGCTCGTTTCAGTTGGAGTCGATGTTCCAGTTTAAGGCCGATATTGCCATACTGCTCAATATCACACCCGATCATCTCGACAGGTATGGATATCAGTTTCAGAATTATATCGATGCCAAGATGCGGATAGTGCGTAATCTTACCCGCGATGAGTGTTTTATCTTCTGTTCGGACGATGAGGTAACGGTGAAGGCACTCGAGAATATTGTGCTAACGGCCCAGAAGCTTCCCTTTTCGGTAACCCATCGTGAATCGCCGGGCGGCTTTGTTGAAGAGGGGAACATGGTGCTCGACTGTTTTGGCGACGCTTTTTCGGTGCCCCTTTCGGAGTTGTCATTGCAGGGCACACACAACACCTACAACTCCATGGCTGCCGGTCTGGCCGGCGGAGTGCTGCGGATTCGTAAGGAGACCATTCGCAATAGTCTCTCCGATTTTCAAGGGGTGGAGCATCGCCTGGAACCGGTACTCACGGTAAGGGGGGTGCGCTATATAAACGACTCTAAGGCTACCAATGTCAATTCGGTTTGGTACGCGCTCGAATGTATGAAGAGTCCGGTGGTATGGATTGCCGGAGGAACAGATAAGGGTAACGATTATGCCGATCTCTATCCATTGGTAGATAAGGTGCGGGCATTGGTCTGTCTGGGAAAGGACAATCGGAAATTAACGCAATCGTTTGCCGGGAAGATTCCGGTAATAGAAGAGGCTTTTTCGATGAAGGAGGCGGTAGCTGCGGCTTACCGCCTGGCGCTTCCGGGCGATACGGTGTTACTTTCGCCTGCATGTGCAAGTTTTGATCTGTTTGAGAATTACGAAGACCGGGGACGGCAGTTTAAGACTTTTGTTAAAGAGTTGTAGTGCGTATGGAGCGGCTGGCAAAAATGTTCAAGGGCGATAAGTACGTTTGGTCTATCGTGATAGCACTGATGATCAGTTCTGTGCTGGCTGTTTACAGCTCGAGCGATGCCATGGCCTATGCCCGGCATGGGGGAAATATCAGTTATGTGATGGTAAAGCATATAACGGTGCTCTTGGTGGGGCTGCTAACCATCTATATTTTTCACCTTATACCCACCCATTTTTGGCGTACCGGCTCTCTGTTGCTGATGGTGATTTCCATACCGCTTTTGGTAATTACCCTCTTTATGGGGACCAGTATTAACGATGCCTCCCGTTGGCTTACTCTGCCCGGAATCAATTTTTCGTTTCAGTCGTCCGATTTTGCCAAGATTGGGTTATTGATGTTTGTGGCCAGAGAGTTGTCGGCCCGCCGTAATTATATTACCGATTGGAAAACCGGCTTTCTGCCTATTATGATTGCTGTGGCGGTTGTGGCCGCACTCATTTTCCCGGCCAATTTGAGTACCGCAGTCATTCTGGGACTTAATAGTTTGATCTTGTTGTTTATAGGGTCGGCCAGGATTAAGCATATCTTTGTCATTATATTGTTGGGAATTACGCTATTTGCAGGTTTTGTCTCGATGGCGCTTCTGCTGGAGAAGGCCAATATAAAGATTCCTGTGGTCACGGTACGTGTACATACCTGGATGAATCGTCTGGGATTTGGCAATCAGGAGTATGATAGCCGGGGTGCCGATTATCAACGCGAACAGGCATTGATTGCCATTGCCTCGTCGGAGTTAATTGGGAAAGGTCCGGGGAATAGCGTGCAACGGGCATTGCTTCCGCAGTCCTATAACGACTTTATTTTTGCCATTATTGTAGAGGAGTACGGCCTGGCCGGGGCATCGATCTTGATGGCGCTCTATTTGGCCTTGTTGGCCAGAACCGTGTTTATGGTGAAAAACTGCGAACGGGCTTTCCAGGCCTTTCTCGCTATGGGAATGATGTTGAATGTAGTGACCACGGCCATGTTTAATATGTTTGTGGCGGTGGGTTTGGGTCCGGTAACCGGGCAGACGCTCCCGCTGATAAGTTGGGGTGGATCGTCGTTACTATTTACCTGTATGTCGGTGGGCATTTTACTGAGTGTGAGCCGGGAGATTGAAAAGAAAAAACAGTTGGCTGCTAATTAAGATGAAAAGTACAACGCGCGCTATCCGGGTGATGATTGGAGGGGGAGGTACCGGGGGGCATATCTTCCCTGCTCTCTCGATTGCAAATGCTATCAGGCGCCGCGATCCGGATGCCGGCATTCACTTTGTGGGTGCCTTGGGACGCATGGAGATGGAGCGGGTTCCTGCTGCCGGGTATGCCATTACAGGCCTTCCGGTAAGGGGATTAAAACGGTCGGTTTCTCCCGCCAATTTATTGGTTATCTGGTATTTGTTGGTGAGTTTCTACCGGGTGTGGCGGCTGTTAAAAAAATTCCGTCCCGATGTGGTAGTGGGGGTTGGCGGATATGCCAGTGCCCCTCTGTTGCGGGTGGCCACCTGGATGAATATTCCTGCGCTGATTCAGGAGCAAAATTCGTATGCCGGGGTTACAAACCGTTGGCTTTCGCACAGTGCCGGCCGAATTTGTGTGGCTTATGAGGCTATGGAGCGCTTTTTTCCAGAATCAAAATTGCACTTAACGGGCAATCCGGTTAGGGCGGAGATTGAGCAGGGGCTTCCTTCGCGCGAAGAGGGGCTTGCCTTTTTGGGGATTGAGGCTTCGAAGAGAGTGGTGCTTGTTTTGGGCGGCAGCCTGGGCGCCCGAACGTTGAATCGTGCCATGGAAACCTCTATGGGCGCTGTGCCCGCCGGAGTTCATATTCTCTGGCAAACCGGTTCGCTCTATTTTGAGGCGGCAAAGGCCTGTGCTGAAGGTAATCCGGGTGTTACCGTTTGCAGTTTTATTTCTCGGATGGATATGGCATATGCTGCCGCCGATCTGGTGGTTTCGAGGGCAGGGGCCGGCACTATTTCGGAACTCTGTTTTGTAGGTAAGCCTGTGGTTCTGGTCCCTTCGCCCAATGTGGCCGAAGATCATCAGACCCGCAATGCCGAGGCACTCGTTACCAGGGAGGCCGCGCTTTTGGTTCCCGACGTGGAAGCCGTGGAACAGCTTTTGCCCACCGTTCTTCAGCTGCTCGAAGATAGCAGCCGGATGAACAGCCTTGCATCGAATATTCGTTTGCTGGCCAAACCGCATGCTGCCGACAGAATTGCCGATGAGGTGTTTCGGATGTCGGTAGAGGCCATCTACTTTTTGGGTATCGGAGGTATCGGGATGAGTGCACTTGCGCGCTATTACCGCTATTACGGTTGTAAGGTGTATGGTTACGACCGGGTTGAGACCCCTTTAACACGTGAGTTGGCCAAGGAGGGAATTTCGGTGCATTACTCCGACACTCCTTCTGCAATCCCGGCTATTTTTTCCCGAAATCCCCGTCGTTGCCGGGTTATATATACGCCTGCCATTCCTTCAACCCATAAGGAGTTAAATTGGTTTAAAGAGGCTGGCTACCCTTTGCTCAAGAGGGCTGCAGCATTGGGCCAGATCACTCGCAGTAAACAGGGAGTGGCCATTGCCGGCACCCATGGCAAGACAACTATCTCTACCCTTACGGCCCATCTTTTAACCGGGAGTCGGTTGGGATGCGACGCATTTCTGGGCGGGATCTCCAAGAATTATGGCACCAATCTGTTGTTAAACGAGGCTAGCCCTTATGTGGTGGTGGAGGCCGATGAGTTTGACCGTTCGTTTTTGCAGTTAACCCCCTATGTGGCGTTAATCTCCTCGACCGATGCCGATCACCTGGATATTTACGGGAGCCATCAACAGGTAAAAGAGGCTTTTTCCGATTTTGCCAATCGGCTGGTGGCAGGAGGTATTCTGGTGGTGAAAGAGGGTGTATCGGTAGTGCCCCCAAAAGGCAGAAGTTGCTACACCTATTCGTTGCAAAATGGGTCGACCCATTTCCATACCCGTAATATGCATATCGATAACGGAGTATCGGTGGCCGAATTGATCACGCCCTGGGGGAGCCTGGGCGAAATCCGTTTGGGTGTTCCGGGCCGTGTGAATATGGAAAACGCAGTGGGCGCGTCGGCTGTGGCGTTGCTGTTGGGGGTAGATGCTGATTCGCTGAAGCAGAGTCTCTCTTCGTTTGCCGGAGTAAAGCGTAGATTCGATATTCATCTGAAGGAGCCGGTTCTCTATATCGACGACTACGCGCACCACCCCGAGGAGTTGCGTTACACGCTCGAATCGGTGCGGGCACACTATCCCGGGCGGACTATTACTGCCATTTTTCAGCCCCATCTCTATTCGCGAACTGCCCATTTTGCGGCTGAGTTTGCCGCCGCTCTTTCGCTGGCCGACACATTGGTGCTGCTCGATATCTATCCGGCACGCGAGCTTCCGATGGAGGGGGTAACCTCTTCAATGATATTTGATAAGGTAACCCTTTCAGACAAATATCTACTCTCTAAACAGGAGGTGTTGCCCTGGTTAGGCTCTCACCGTCCCGATGTTTTACTTACCTTTGGTGCGGGCGATATCGATACATTGGTTGAGCCTGTTACTGCTTTTCTTTGTGATACGTTCCAAAAAACCTGAGTCTGTTCTATGTGGCGCCGCATTTTCTATCTTCTCTCTCTGATCTCTGTCTGCGGGTATCTCTATATCTCGTGGAAGCATGTTGAGGTCCGGAGCAGCCATAAGGGTTGTTCCGATGTGGAGGTGCGTGTGCTGGGCGATGGGGTGATGCAGTCGGAGTCATCGGCCGAAAGGGTTTTTTTGATGATGGGTACCTCTAAGACGAAATTGAAGGGGTGTTTGCTTGATACACTCAATATTGCCCGATTGGAGCGGCGTATTCTTGCTCACTCCTATGTGAAACGTGCCGATTTGTATACAACGGTATCGGGTGTGCTTTGTGTGGAGGTTGAGTATCGGTCGCCGCTGATTCGCGTCTTTAATCGCTTTGGCGACTCCTTTTATATTGACAGAGAAGGGTTTGTGATGAACCCCCCGTCGCTCTTTTCCAGTTACGTTCTGGCTGCCTCGGGAAATCTCGCTTTCACTCCCGGCAACCGGTTGCTCTCCGTGTCCGACACGGCGCAATGGAGCCGCACGCCCGGTCTGGAGAGTATGTTTCATCTCTATCGGTTGGCCTCGTATGTGGAGCAATCCAAGTTCTGGAGTGCTCAGATTGCTCAGGTTTATGTGGCCGACAGTAAGAATATCGAGTTGATTCCCAGGGTGGGTTCGCAGGTAATTGAGTTTGGTTCTACCGAAGATATGGAGGCGAAGTTTCGGCGGTTAGAGATCTTTTATGATAAGGCACTTCCCTCTTTGGGATGGAATCGGTATGAGAAAATTAATGTGAAATATAATCGTCAGGTGGTTTGTACGCCCCGGTCAACGCTGTAAGGGGCTTATCAAAGTAAGAACGACAATAATAGGTGTATGATGCAGAGTAATGAGTGTATTGCAGCCATTGATATTGGTACCACAAAGATTGTGGCAATGGTGGGGCGTAAACATCCTACCGGAAAGGTAGAGGTGTTGGCTTTGTCTAAAACGGAGTCGCGGGGGGTTCGTCGTGGTATGGTTTTGAATGTGGAGGAGACAGCCCGCGATATTGAAAAGGTGATGCTTGATGTGCAGCAGAAAACGGGGATGACCTTTAAGGAGGTTTTCGTGGGAATTGCCGCGCAACACATTCGCTGTTTAAAGAGTCGCTATTTTTTTGATCGCGATGATGCCGAAGTGCTGATTACCGAGGAGGATGTGTTGCGGTTGCACCGGGAGGTGTCGCGCATAGCCATCGATCCGCGCGAGCAGATTGTATGTGTGATTCCGCAACATTTTATAGTAGACGGAGAAGCCGATATTCCTAACCCGGTGGGTATGACCGGAAAACGCATTGAGGCAAATTTTAATATTATCCTTTGCCAGAAGACTTCGGCCGCTAATATAGACCGTTGTATGCAAAGGCTGAATCTGTCGGTGGCCCGTCTTTTTCTCGAGCCCCTTGCTTCGGCCGATGCAGTGCTTACCGACGAGGAGCGTGAGGCCGGTGTGGCTATGCTCGATATCGGCGGGGGAACTACCGATATTGCTGTTTTCCTGGAGGGCGAGCTTAAACATGCTGCGGTGATTCCATTCGGAGGGTTTGTGGTAACCCGTGATATTAAAGAGGGGTGTGGTATTCTGCAGAAACAGGCTGAAAGTCTTAAGATTAAGTATGGTTCTTCGTTTGGTTCGCTGGCCGATGAGGATAAGATCATTTTGATTAATGGCATTGGCGGGCGCGACCAGAAAGAAGTTACCGTTAAGACGCTGGCAAGTATCATTCAGGCCCGGATGGAGGAGATTATCGATGCGGCTATGTTCGAGATTTCGAATTCGGGTTTTTCCGATCGGTTGCATGCCGGGATTGTGTTAACCGGCGGCGGTTCGCTGTTGCGCGATCTTTCGCAGTTGGTTCGCTACCAAACAGGCATGGACGTGAAGTTAGCCTCGCCCTGTAATTATGTGTCGGAGAAGTGCGGTGCCGAGTTGGAACACCCTATGTTTGCCACGGGAATCGGGCTACTTATTCAGGGGTTTAGTTTTCTGGAGGAGCAGGTTAAACGGCAAACTGACACCGTTGGCGTATTCGCGAAGCCCACGGTTCAGCAGAAGGTAATATCGAGTTTGCAAACGCCGGTTCAAGCAGTGGCCGAGGCTCCCGAGGTTGAACCGTCCGACTCCTCTCCGGTTGTAGAAGTGGAGAGTGATTCCAGAAAAGCCAAACGGACCCATAGTTCGATCGATTTTTCTTTTAAAAACTGGCAAGCTTATCTGGCAAAAATTTTTGATGAGCAAAACGACGACCGCTTTAAAGAGTAGCTACCTATAATTCTATACCGCCATGAGCACTAACGATCAAGATTTAACTTTCGACCTTACTCCCAACCGCTCTTCTATTATTAAGGTGGTGGGCGTAGGCGGAGGCGGCAATAATGCCGTCAATTATATGTATAAACAAGGGATTAATGAGGTGAACTTTGTGGTGTGTAACACTGATTCACAGGCCCTTGAGTCGAGCCCGATACCTGTGAAGGTTCAGCTGGGAAAGGAGCTTACCGAAGGTTTGGGTGCGGGAAGTAATCCCGAGAAGGGTAAGCAGAGTGCTATTGACAGTCTCGATGAGATTGACTCGTTGTTAAGCGGCAATACAAAGATGGTGTTTATTACTGCCGGTATGGGTGGCGGAACCGGTACCGGTGCAGCTCCTGTAATTGCCCAGCGGGCAAAGGAGCTGGGGATTCTTACGGTGGCTATTGTTACGTTGCCTTTTAAGTTTGAAAGCAGGCTTCGGTTTAATCAGGCACTCGAGGGGGTTAACTCCTTGAAGGATAAGGTAGATTCGCTTCTATTGATTAATAATGAGAAGTTACGTGAAATTTATGGCAACCTTCCCATCTCCCAAGCTTTTGCCAAGGCCGATAATGTGCTTTTGGTAGCGGCCAGAGGGATTGCAGAGATTATTACGGGGCGGGGCTATGTGAATGTCGACTTTGCCGATGTCAGCACCATAATGCGCAATAGCGGACTGGCTATTATGGGTTCGGCCGTTAAGGAGGGGCCTAACAGGGCTATCGAAGCGATTCAGGAGGCGCTTAACTCGCCGCTGCTGAATAATAACGATATTACAGGTGCCCGTAGCGTGCTGTTGAATGTTACGTATGGCACCCGTGAGTTGGCTCTCGATGAGCTCTCCGATATCACCGATTATGTCTATAACTCTATTTCTCAGGATGCTCACTTTATTTGGGGTATGGGTGTAGATCCCTCTTTGGGCGACGGGATTAATGTTACCATTATAGCCACTCGTTTTGAAGACAATACGATACCCGACCCGATTCATCCCGAACAGCACAAGGAGATTTTAGTGTTGGATGAGAAGTCGGGAAACGATGTTTCGTCGGTTATTCAAAGTCGTGATATGTCGGTACGGAGTCTCTCTTCGTCGGTAGAGAAGCTTATGAAGGAGGGAAGAGCCGAGAAGATGGTTGGGGCAGAGGTTACTGCTGTTCCCGCGACAGAACGCTCCGCCCGACAGGAGCCCAGGATGCCTCAGGCTGTGCCGGTAAACCGTCCTGTCTCTCTTTTCGAGGATCCTTCGGTTGTGGATACGTTAGAGAGTCAACCGGCTTTTTTGCGTAAGAAGATTGCGCTCGATCTTAACAGTGGTAAGGAGAGCCCTAAAACCGGCAGTACGCGCTCCGATTATTCGGTGGGGAAAGAGGGATTGAGTTCCGGCAACCCGTTTCTGAATCCCGGGAAAGATTGACCCGTTTACCACTCATAAAAAAACCCTTCTGCTTGCGCAGAAGGGTTTTTTTATGAAACAGACCGACTTGATAATAGGGGTGGTTACCTGTTAGGAATACTATTTTGCTTTGGGTACATCTTTACGTGCATTATAGCTAATCTTAAGTGCATTGGCACGTCGTAAGGCTTGCTTTACGTCGGTAACGAAACCCATTTTGGTATTCTCGTCGATTTTCAGTGAGATGGTCATTTTCGAACGGTCGGATTCACTCATCTTATCGCGCTCCGCGGCTATGAAATCGCGGATGTTTTCGACTGACGAAAACTGATCGGAGAGCTGAATGCGTGTGGCA
>JBFWIG010000034.1:0-12601 GCA_050256115.1 Bacteroidales bacterium
TTGCCCTCTACAGCGATTCGGCCAACAGGATAGTTCCCCCGATGCCGGCCGCCCGGCGTAGTGCGCTTTTTGAGAAGGGAATCTTCTATATTACCGAACCGGTTCTTTTTCAGGGCAGCATGCTGGGGGTGCTCCATATTCGGGCCAATTCGGAGGGAATTGAATCGGAGAGCCGCGTTTTTATCGGGGTTTTGGGCCTTCTTATGGTAGTATTGTTGCTCTTGTCGTATATCCTGGCTGTCAGGATGCAACGTTTTATTTCTGCACCTATTCTCAAATTGGCCGATTTGACCGCTTCGCTTTCCAGAAACCAGAACTTTTCTGTTCGGCTCGATAAACAGGGTGCTGATGAGACAGGCTTGCTTTACGATCGGTTTAATCTCCTCTTGGAGCAGTTGCAAAAGAAAGAGCAGGAGCGCGACAGGGCCGAACAACAGATTCGCGCGCTTAACGCCGGACTGGAACGAAAGGTCGAAGAGCGGACGGCTCTGCTTGAGGCGGCCAATAAGGAGCTGGAGTCGTTCTCTTATTCTGTATCGCACGACCTGCGTGCTCCGCTACGGCACATCAACGGTTATCTCGACTTGTTGAAACACCGCAATTACCCACAGATAGACGAGAAGGGGCAGCACTACATCCATTCGGTGATGGAGGCCGCTAAACAGATGGGTGCACTCATCGATGAATTGCTCAGTTTCTCGCGCAATGGCCGAATGGAGATGCGTCCCGATTCCTTTGGCATGCGACGGGTGGTTGACGATGCGCTTCAGGTTCTGGCTCCTGAAATGAAAGAGCGGGCTATTGAATGGATCATTGCACCGTTGCCCAATGTGTATGGCGACTATGTAATGCTCCGGCAAGTTTGGGTGAATCTCTTGAGTAACGCCTTGAAGTACACGCGAAAGAGACCAAAAGCAGTGATTGAGATTGGTGCCGAGATCACAAATAGTGAGCAGATCTTTTTTGTGCGCGATAATGGCGCCGGCTTTGATATGCAGTATGCCCAAAAGCTGTTTGGTGTATTTCAACGGCTCCACTCGCCCGAAGAGTTTGAAGGAACCGGCATTGGCCTGGCTAATGTTCGTCAGACCATTCACCGGCATCAAGGGCGTACCTGGGCAGAGGGAGAGGTAGATAAGGGAGCTGTGTTTTATTTTTCGTTACCTAAAATATGGGAGAGGATATGATGTTGGAGTTGAAGAAGATTCTTCTGGCCGAAGACAATCCGATGGATGTGGAGTTGACGCTGGCTGCGATGGAGGAGAGTAACCTGGTGAATCGGGTGGTTGTGGTTCGGGACGGAGTAGAAACCCTTGAGTATTTGCGTCGGGAGGGACCATTTGCCGATCGTGATCCGGGTTTGCCCGCTGTTTTGCTGCTCGACATAAAAATGCCCCGAAAAGACGGCATTGAGGTGCTACGCGAAATCCGGGGCGATCCGCAGCTGCGATTACTCCCTGTTGTGATGCTTACCTCTTCGCGCGAAGACAGGGATTTGTTGAACAGTTACGTCTCTGGTGTCAATGCCTATGTGGTGAAACCGGTGAATTTTGACGGATTTCTTGAGGCGATAAAACAGTTGGGGATGTTCTGGGGCGTGGTTAATCAGTTGCCTCCCGAAGTATAAATCGTATTGCGTAAATTCCATTACTGGTATGAAAACTCCATTTCGAGCCCTCCTTTTGGAGGATGTTCCAAAAGATGCCGAACTGTTGCAAGAGATGCTGCAGCAGGAGGGTTTCTCTTGCGCGATGGATGTGGTGGCCACAAAAAAGGATTATATCAACTGCCTTTTGTTGGGAGGTTACGACATCATCTTTGCCGATTTCACATTGCCGGGTTTTAATGGCGAACAGGCACTGAAACTGGCTTTAGAATATCTTCCTCAGATTCCGTTTGTCTGTATCTCGGGTACCATTGGCGAAGACAGAGCGGTTGAACTGCTAAAGCAGGGGGCATCGGATTATGTGTTGAAAGATAGAATGGAGCGGTTCCCTTTTGTGACCCGTAGGGCACTTGAGCTGGCCGAACAGCAGAGAGCTCTGCAAAAAGCTTCGCAGGCATTGCAGTCTCAACGAATACTGATGGAGACCATCCTGAATAATGCGGTTGATTGCATCTTTATTAAAGATCAGGATTGCAGGTATCTGTTGGTTAATGAGGCTGCTGCAAAGTCGATGGGCCTTACGCCGGAAGAAATGACCGGGAAAACCGACCTGGATATTCTGCCGCCCGACGAGGCGCTACAAACCCGCACTACCGACAGGGAAGTGATGGAAAAGGGGATCCCGTTATCGTACGAACAACGGCTTACGCTTAGCGATGGTGTGCCCCATTTTCTCGATACCATAAAGTGTCCGATGTTCGATGATGCGGGTGTGGTGAACGGACTTTTTGGGATTTCGCGCGATATTACCGAAAGAAAGGCCATGGAACAGAGTCTTCTGCGTGAGAAAGAGCGGGCAGAAGAGAGCGACCGACTCAAATCGGCCTTTCTTCACAACATCTCGCATGAGATCCGCACGCCGATGAACGCCATTGTGGGATTTTCGGAGTTACTGAGCGATCCCGCTCTTTCGTCCGAAAAAGAGCGCTATTTCTGCGATGTTATTTTGAAAAGTAGCCTTCAGTTGCTCTCGATTATTACCGATATCATTAAAATTGCCACCATTGAGGCAGGGCAGGAGCGGGTTTCGGAACAGTCGGTACATTTGAATGATCAATTGCGTCAGCTATATCATCAGTTTCGGCTTACTGCCGAGAAGCGGAATCTTGATTTTCGGATTGCCTCCTATTTGCCCGACAGTGAGGCGGTGGTTATGACCGATGTTACAAAATTGGTTCAGATATTGAATAATTTGATTAGCAATGCTTTGAAGTATACAAACCAGGGGAGTGTGCTTTTTGGTTGCCGGCTCAATAACGATGAGTTGCACTTTTATGTAGAGGATACAGGTGTGGGTATTCCGGCAGCTATGCATCAGGAGATATTTAAGCGGTTTCGGCAGGTGGAGAACGCCGATACCCCGCGTTTGGGAGGGTCGGGTCTGGGACTCTCTATATCGAAGGCCTATGTGGAGTTGCTGGGGGGACAAATATGGGTTGAATCGGAACCCGACAAGGGCTCGATCTTCCATTTTACGCTGCCCTATAAACCGGCGCCCGCCATTTCGCAAATAGAAGAGACCCATGAGGCACAACTTCGCACCGATACGCTGCGAGCAATTACATTGCTGGTAGCCGATGATGAGGAACACAACTTTGCGTTGATTACGGAGCAACTTTCCGGATTACATGTACAGATTATTCGGGCAATGAACGGGTTGGAGGCGGTTGAAATTTGCAAGAGCAATCCATCCATCGATTTGGTTTTTATGGATTTAAAAATGCCCTTAATGGATGGCTTCGAAGCAACCCGGCAGATCAGGCAGTTTTGTCCCTCACTGCCTGTGGTGGCAGTGACTGCCTATTCGGCCGAAGAGGATATATGCAAAGCCCTTGCGTGTGGTTGTAACGATGTAATCGGAAAGCCCTTTGGTCGCGACCAGCTGATCTCGAAAATGGCTCGTCAAATCAGCTGAGGCAGAGATCAGCATCGGCATAAGAAAAAAGTAACGGGGGCAGAGATGCCCCCGTTACGGTTTGATAGATTTGAGAAGGTGTGGCGGTCAGCCCCCCCTTATCTCTTCCAGATTTGTTCTATCTCTTCGAGCGTTTTTCCTTTGGTTTCGGGAACAAACTTCCATACAAAGAGCGCCGAAAGAATGCCCATTACCCCATAGATCCAGTAGCTGAAGCCGTGGTTAAAGAGTCCGGTTAGCCACACATTGTCGTTCATCATAGGGAAGGTTAACGACACAATCCAGTTGGCAATCCACTGAGCAGCCACTGCAATCGACATCGCTCCACGAATCGAGTTGGGGAATATCTCCGAAAGCAGAACCCAGCAAACGGGGCCCCAGCTCATGGCAAAGGCAGCGGTATAGAGCAGCATAAATCCGAGGGCAGCCCAGCCACCCGCCTGCGACAGTTCGCTGCCTCCCAGGAAGAAGGTGAACCCAAGGGCAAGCATACTGACGGCCATGCCGATAGAACCGATAATCATGAGCGGTTTACGACCAAATTTATCGACAGTAAGAATGGCCACCACGGTGAATGTAAGGTTTACTATGCCCACAATAATGGTTTGCAAGAGAGAGCTGTCGGTAGATGCACCCATATTGCGGAAGATATTTCCGGCGTAGTAAAGTACAACGTTAATACCCACAAATTGCTGGAAAACCGAAAGCATGATACCTACAAAGATGACCAGAAACCCGTACGAAAGCCAGGGGGCATTGTGTTCGCGCGTGGTGCTTTTAATTTCTGCGAGAATGGTTTTGGCCTGTTCTGTTCCGGCAATCCGGTTTAATACCTTGAGCGCCTTATCCTCTTTGTCTTTGAGTACCAGATAGCGAGGTGTTTCGGGCACAAAAAAGAGCAGAACCAGGAAAATAAGAACCGGAATGGCTTCCGAAAGGAACATCAGGCGCCATCCTTCGTTGGTTAACCACTGCTCATCGCCGGTAAGGGCAATTGCATAATTTACAAAGTAGATAACCAGCATACCGAAAATAATGGCAAACTGATTAAACGAAACCAGTCGGCCGCGTATATTGGCCGGCGCAATCTCAGCAATGTACATGGGCGAAATCATAGACGCAATTCCCACGCCAATGCCCCCGATGATACGGTATGCTACAAACGAGTAAGCATCGAGTGTGCCAAAGACATTAAAGAGTTCGGGTCGCCAGGTGCCAACTGCAGAGACAAAGAAAGAGACACCGGCCAAAATCAGGCCGTTTTTCCGACCGGCCGATTTTGAGACGAATCCGGAGATAGCACCACCGATAATACAGCCAATCAGCGCACTTGCAATGACGAATCCCTTAATCGAGTCGGCCGTATCTTTTAATGCCGAGGGTTCGAGCAAAATGGGTTTCGAGAGAAAGGAGATCATCCAGACAGCTACCAAAAGCAGGATAACAGCCGAAATTGAGAGTCCTCTTTTGTTTCCCAGCAGTTTTACAATCTGACCTGAGATAATGGCAAATACCAGAGCAATTACCAGCGACATCATCACTTTGTACTGGCTCACCATAGAGAGGGCGTAGTCTTGTTGCAGCGGATCGAGGATGGGGGTGATGTAAAATTCTACCAGCGACTTTTCCGCACCGTTTACCACGGCTGTGTCGTATCCAAAGAGCAGACCGCCCAGGGTTGCCACAAGCGTGAGAAGTGTGACAAATAGCGGGTTGCCTTTACTGTAGCTGTTTGTTACAGCCTTTCCGGGGGTATCAATTTGCGCCATTGTATTTGGTTAGGTTAATAGTAAGCAAAAAAGAGGATGCCTCAAAGATCCGTATCGTAAGGGCCATTCGATGCCGGTTCCCGAGACATCCTCAGCGGGAATTGACTAAATATAGTCGTTAATCAGTTGCTCCAGCATCTCCTGCTTTCCGCTAATCTGTTTGGGCTCACCCACCTCTTTAGCAATGGCGTACATCTGCTCGAGGGTAAGTTGTCCCTGTTCGAAAGCTTTTCCGTTTCCACCGTCGAACGAGGCGTAACGGTTGGAGCGGAGTTTCAGATAATCCGATTCGGTACGGATGCGGTCGGCAATAATGAGAGCACGGGCAAAAACATCCATTCCGCCGATATGGGCAATGAAGATATCTTCCAGATCGGTGGAGTTGCGACGGGTTTTTGCATCGAAATTGATACCCCCGTCGGTAAAGCCGCCGGCTGCCAGAATCTCGAGCATCGCCTCGGTAAGTTCGTAAATATTGGTGGGGAACTCATCGGTATCCCATCCGTTCTGGTAGTCGCCTTTATTGGCATCGATCGAACCCAATTTGCCGGCATCGGCTGCAAAACGGAGCTCGTGAGCAAAGGTGTGTCCGGCCAAAGTGGCGTGGTTCACTTCAACGTTGATTTTAAAATCGTTTATCAACCCTTGTGCGGTAAGGAACCCGAGAACGGTCTGGGTATCGAAATCGTACTGATGTTTTGTGGGTTCCATGGGTTTAGGCTCAATAAAGAAGGTGCCTTTGAACCCTTTGGCACGGGCATAATCACGCGCATTACGGAGGAACTGACCCAGGTGGTCGAGCTCTCTGCGGGTATCGGTGTTAAGCAGACTCATATAGCCTTCGCGACCGCCCCAGAACACATAACCGGTTCCACCGAGTGCAATAGTGGCGTCGATCGCATTCTTAACCTGTACCGAAGCATTGGCCACTACATTGAAGTCGGGATTGGTAGAGGCTCCGTTCATGTAACGGGGATGGCTGAATACATTGGCAGTTCCCCAAAGCAGTTTTACACCCGAAGCGGCCTGTTTCTCCTTAGCCAGTTCGACCATTTTTGCCAGTCGTTTTTCAATTTCGAAAACCGATCCTTCGCCGCCCGCCACATCCGTATCGTGGAAGCAGTAGAAAGGAATGCCGATTTTGGTCATGAATTCGAAAGCGGCATCCATTCGGGCAATATTGGCAGCCATAGTCTCTTTGGGTTCGTCCCAGGGAAACTCTTTAGTGCCGGGACCAAAAGGGTCGCCGCCTGTGCCACAGAGAGTGTGCCAGTAAGCCATGGCAAAGCGGAGGTGCTCTTTCATGGTTTTTCCGGCTACCACTTTATTGGCATCGTACCATCTGAATGCCAACGGGTTTTTGCTCTTCGGCCCTTCGAACTGAATCTGGCCGATTCCTTTGAAATACTCTTTGTTTCCAATTAATGCGCTCATAATGTGAAGTTTTAAAAATGATTACTGTGGTTTCTGGGTAAAATTTTGGAGAAAGGGCCATCCGATTCTCCCGGAAAGCCTGCCGGCACCTGTCAGACGAATTTGGCCAGCAGCGATTTCCAGTTGTGGTAGGCCGCGTCGTATTGAGCCTTTTTCATGAGATCCGGCTCTATGGTTTCAACAATTTTCAGGTTACCGAACGCCTCGGCAAAGGATGCGTAGTAGCCTGCTCCGAGTGCAGCACCCCGGGCAGCACCCACTGAGCCGTCGGTGTTGTAAAGCTCGATGGTAGCACCGGTAATACCCGCAAGGGTGTCGCGGAAGAGGGGACTGAGGAACATATTGGCATGGCCTGCCCGGATTACATTGGGATGGATACCCATATGTTTCATAATCTCCATTCCGTAGTGGAAGGCAAAGGCAATCCCCTCCTGCGAAGCACGGAAGAGATGCGCCTGTGAGTGTGTGTTAAAGCTGAGCCCGCTGATTTGTGCCCCGATGTTTTTGTTTTGCAGGATGCGCTCGGCACCATTGCCAAAGGGCAGAATCGTTAACCCTTCCGATCCGATGGGTATGGAGGCGGCCATTTGGTTCATTTGCGGGTAGCTGTAGGCTTTATTCCCCACCTGTTTGTTCATCCAGGAGTTCAGAATACCTGTGCCGTTGATGCAGAGCAGTACGCCCAGACGATTTTGTTCGAGCGTGTGATTCACATGGGCAAAGGAGTTTACCCTGGATAACGGATCGTATTTGGCCTCTTCACTTACGCCGTAAACTACCCCTGAGGTGCCTGCTGTGGTGGCAATCTCTCCGGGATTGAGTACATTGAGAGAGAGGGCGTTGTTGGGCTGGTCGCCTGCACGATAGGTCACTTTGGTGCCGGGAGCCAGCCCCAGTTCTGCGGCCACCTGGTTGGTAACGCTTCCCTGTTCGGCAAAAACGGGGAAAATTTCGGGAATCATGTCGCGGCTAAAGCCGTAGTAGTTAAGCAGGCTGTCGGAGAGTTCGTTATTGCGGAAATCCCAAAAGATTCCTTCCGACAGACCCGAAATGGTGGTAGCTGCCTGGCCGGTTAATCGCAGGGCAATGTAATCGCCGGGAAGCATCAGTTGATGCACCTGTCGGAAGAGTTCCGGTTCGTTCTCCTTTACCCAACGCAGCTTCGATGCGGTAAAGTTTCCGGGTGAGTTGAGCAGGCTCTCCAGACATCGCTGGCCTCCCAGGTCGGTGAAGGCACGGTTCCCGATTTCGGCAGCACGACTGTCGCACCAGATAATGGCATCGCGTAATACCTGATTCTCTTTGTTTACCAGTACCAGGCCATGCATCTGATAAGAGATCCCGATCCCGCCTATGGTTGACGGATCGATTTTCGATTGTGCCATCACCGATTGGGTGGCCAATTTCAGATTTTCCCACCAAAGGTCGGGATGTTGTTCGGCCCAGCCGGCACGATGTGCGGTAATGGCCATCTCCTGTTTCGGAAAGAAGTCGGAGGCAATACACTGACCCGTTTCGCCGTTAATGAGCGAAGCTTTTACCGAGGAGCTTCCGATGTCGTAACCCAAAAAATTCATCTGTTATAGGTTTTGATTAGTGTGTTAGAATGAGTGTCGGTCTATCAGGCGGGTGGGTACCGTATATTGCATCGGACCCGGGTTAAGGACAAATTCGGCTGCTCTCTTCCCCATTTCTATAAAATCGGTCGAAATAACTGTAATGCCCTCTTTTACATACCGCTTCATGGGGGTGTCGTTATAGGATATAATGCCAAAGTCGCGCCCTGTCTCCAACCCTCTGTCGGAGGCCTGGTCCAGAAGCATAGCCAACGTTCGGTCGCTGACAAGCAGGTAGAGATCGCCAGGCTGAATCACAACCCGTTTGGGGTCGAAAACCAACTCCCCCTGCACCGATCCTTTCCGAAGAAATTTGAGAAAGTTGTCGATCGACTCTCTGGGATGGTAGGTCATTTTTTCGGGATAGAGATAGACAAACCGTTTGTACTGCTTGATACGCAATGTGTATTGCTCGAGAATCTTATAGAGCGCCGAACCGAAATTCTGGCATACAAAGGAGTGATTTCTGCTAGCATGAATGGTCCAGTCAATAATAAGCAGCTTTTCGGCGGGAATCTTATTGATAATCCTTTCCATCTCGGGGTGGTCGAAGTTCATCACCACATAATGGCTGTACTTTCCCAAACTTTCGTTGACGATATGCTCCAGAACTTCAATGTTATAATGGTGAAAATGGAGATCTACCGAGATGTTCTCGGGCAGGTTAGAGCGAAATCCTTCATAGAGAACCTCCTTGTAGGCTTTATAGGTATCCAGGAAGAGCAACACGCGGTTGCGGTTGCGGGCCACAAAATAGCCCCGATTGGGCACCGACTCAATCAGCCCGCGGTTTTTTAGCTCGGAATAGGCTTTGAATACCGTATCGCGCGACACAGCAGCGCTTCTTACCAAATCGTTTACCGATGGGAGCATGTCGCCCTCAAGAAGGGTGCTCTCATTGATGGCATTGGCAATAGAATCAACTAACTGAATGTATTTCAGCGAGTTTGATTTATTGTTGATTTCGAGTTGAACCGGCATACTGTTCTGGTCTGTTCTGCTGTAAAGATATGTGCCATTTTTTGAAAGAGCAAAATTTTTTTGCTCTTTTTCTTCAGAAACTCCCTGACAGGCAGGGGCGGAATCCGATAGTTGTATGCTTCTGCCCTCCTCTGTCAGGGGTGCGAAAGCAGTTGGTCGGCAGCCAGTACCAAAAACATGTAGTTGCTCGAACCACCACCCATAACATATTCCATCTGTTGCCAGAGGTAGGGAAAATCGAGCAGTTCGGCAAAGTCGGGTCGGATCAGGGCGGTTCCCGATGCCACACCTCCGGGAATATATGACCAGTCGGCCCGGTTTACGCCATAGGCCACAGTGGCCGAGCGGGAACCTACGCCCGAGGCAAACGATGCGGTATTCTGGCCGGGATGTACGCCCAGAATGAAGTTAAGCGCGTTGAATAGCACCTCTTTGGGGAAATATTCGGGGAAGGCCTTTACCAGGAAGTAATGTTTCATACCAAAACGCTGGATATCCCATCCGGCGCCCCAAATGGAGGGCCTGTACGGAACGCCGTAAGGCGTTTCGGCCGACTGTGAGTTGATGCTTCCTGCCAACCCGGCTACGGCACTGCGTAGTCGAAGTATGGCTTCGGGGTCGGTATACAGGGGCATAACGCGACCTATCATCCAACCGTAGTTGTTGAATTTGTTAATCAGGGTGATAAAGTTATTTTGCAGGTATTCCCGGTATTCGGCTTTTTGAGTGGTAAGCAGTAGTTCGATGGCGGCTCCCGTTTTATCGACCGGGCGTTGGGGGCTGTTGTCGGCGGCCTGTGGTTCGGGCTGGTGATAGATGGCTTCGGCAATGGCCAGACATCGTGAGGCAAGGGTGTCGTTAAATCCCTTCAGTACGCGCGAGGTGGCTGCCAGTTGCTGGGCAACGGTCAGTTCGCGGCTTCGGTTTTGCTCGGTAAATACCATCCGGTCGTCGTAAGGGTTGGGCAGGGTAACCGATGCAAAAAAATCGTCCGGACGCGTTCCCCTCACTTCGCCGTCGGTCATGGCCGAGGCATCGCCCAAGAGTACATACTGCCGAACCGTTGGGGCAATAATACCGCGATATAAGCGGCCCAGTTGGTTATAGCCCGCAACAATAGAAAGTGCACCATGCTCAATCTGCTGCAGGATATCGGGTTTCCCGTCGGGTTGGTGAATCTCTACCCGTCGGGTGGTCTGATCTATGGTGGTATTGTCGTAATCTACACCAAATGCTTCGCGCGCAAGCGACAAAATATAGCACTCCTCGGCCTGCGACTCCACCCTGATATCATAATCGCCGGCATCGTGCCAGCCACCGATGTTCAGTCCGGGCACATGTTGGCCCGGCTTAAAAGTGGTGAGCGTTGAGCCTCCCTGTACATATCCGTCGATGTGATTGTAGGTAAGCGGGGCCATGAGCGCATCGTCCATATGGCAGTAGTCGTGCCATACCCGGTATTTTTCGCTCACCCGCATATGGCACATCTGCACGGGAAGAAAATATTCGAGTACGGGCTGCCAAACCTCTCTTTTGTAGATGTCGGCTCCAATTTTAAAGGGCTGGCTGCGCTCTTTTGCGTACTGTACAAAGTACATCCCCTCCTGTTTTACCTCCGAGAAATCGAATTGCAGATTGTCGTACCGTAAAAAGCGACCCCATTCAGTGCCCAGGGCCCATTGCACCAGGGTGTGGTTTCCATTGGCCTCAATGCGGTAGAGTTGTATGGAGTCTCTTCGGGTGTCGTTTTTGTCGAGTTCTATCACAGCCATCTTTTGCTGATTGGGATGGTATCCCACCTGCGACACGTGAATTACCGGTTCGGCTCTCCATCCGGCAACCGTATTGGGTGTAATCAGCCACTCAATGGCCTTTTCCGTTTGGCCTGTGGCAACAGTTTGCCTTACCACAAACCAGCCGTTGTTATGTTGGATCCGGCCATCGAGCAGTTGTAGTGTGCCGTTTTCGGACCGGATGGCAAGGCGCTGCAGATTCTCCTCGGGAACCACAACCAACTCTTTCCCGGTGGCCAGAGGCAAAGCCTGGGCAACCCGGTTAACGTCGAGTATCGATGGTCCGTTGGCCTGGCGGGGAAAGATTCCCCATTTTCCGTCCATCTGCCACGATTTTCCAAAGAGCCATCCGGGGAAGAGTTCCATATTGAAACCGATTTTTCCGACAAAAGCTTCCGGAATGGGCCGATCCAGGTCGACCCGAATATAGACAGCATCACCTCTCGGTTCTACCTGTACCTTATAATTGAGTTCGAGATCGGGATAGCGAAGCGGATTGAACCCCCGCATATTCTGGGCAGGATCGGGGTAGGCCATCTCGATAGAGATGGTACCCTTTTCGTTGTCGACCACCCGTTTTCCCGCTTTTGGCAGGGGCTGCCACTGCCCCGGCGTGGCCTCCAGACGCAAATCACCATTGGTGGCCACTCTCCTGCCGTGTTGAATAATGCCCACTCCGCCCTGATGTCCCTCGGGGTAGATATCCTGAAATACCATCACATTGGCGGCTCCGTTCTCAAAATAGCCCTGTTTGTTCAGCACAAACCCTTTGGGTAGGGCGATTGGCTGTTGGATATTTTCCGACCCGGTTCCGGAAAGTACAGTGGGGTCACTTTTGAGAAACCGTTGGTACACTTCGAATCCCATCCGGCTGTTGTGATAGGGACATCGCCAAAGAGAGCCCTTTTGGGCCGAGGCTGCCGGCTTTCCGGTGGCCGACACATTGCTATACCATTCACCGTAGGTTCGGTCTATCATTTGGGTTTTGATAAACTGCCAGGAGTTGGAGGCCTGCTCCAAAAAGAAGGGGTCGTCCGATAGCTCCCAGGCATTCAGAAACCCGATAACGGCCTCGGCCTGTGGCCACCAGGAGCGCTCCTGGTTGAGTTTGTTCCCTTTTTTTTCGTACATCATGCCTCCCTGGGGATGCAAGCCTTCGGCAGCCTGCACCCGGGCAATGGCTACTGCAACCTTTGCCGTCTCTTTTAGTAGCTTATTGGTATTGAGCACTTTGGCGGATTCGTAGAGTAGCCACGACATCTCGATATCGTGTCCGTACGAGTCGATTTGGCCGATAGGCTTCCAGTTGCGGGTGAAAAAGAGCTTCTGGTGGCCCCTTTTATGATCTATGATTTGGTTGAGAAACAGCTCGATCAGTGCCTCTGTCTGTTTTTGCAGCCGTGGGTCGGGCCATACCCGGTACAGAT
>JBFWIG010000035.1:0-12521 GCA_050256115.1 Bacteroidales bacterium
CTCTTCTTCCTGTCGGAGATGGAATAACCCTCTCATCTGGTTGTGCGTGGTTTTGGTTTAGAACCGAACCCGCTGCCTGATCCACTCGGCGCACTCCCTTGCAACGGCCTTTTGCGACAACTCATTTCTTAGCCGAACCTCAAATTCAGTCCCATACAGGCTCCGTTCCCGGTTTAGTTGCGGAATAAAGAACTCTCGTTTCTCCTTGGGCGTTTTTTCTTTCAGAAATGTAGGAGAGGTAAAGATGAAGCGAAGCTCGTCAATATCCTGTAGTTGTTTCTTCAGTTCTTCATACGCGAAGATGGAAAAACCGGCCGCAGCAATAGAAAGCCGGCATCCCTTTGCTATGGTCTGTTTTAACTCATCGCCGAGCTTGTGGTTAATATTGTCGATTAATCTCATGAACAGCCTACCTTCTCATCCTTTATCCATCTATTTTGCGCACAACGGCATCTGAAGCCGATGTAATGATTCCGCGAGAATGCCTTGAAAAAAACATGCAAATAATGCTCAACCCTAGTGTAGACAATAAAAATACGCATTTTTCTTTCTCCCGCTCGATTCTCCAAGAAATTCATCATTGAGAACGTTAATTATCAAAGGTCGCACATCTAGGGGTGGAAAATTGTACGGTAAAAATCCACTTTCATGGAATTGGGCAATTTTCCTGCATACTCTTTTGTCTTTCTCTTATTGCCCCTGTAGTTATAAAGAAATGCTATATCGTGATTCTCAGAATCTTGACATTTCCCGAAAATAGCAATATACTCCTCTTTAGGCATGTTCCCTGCTATTGCATAAAGCTCCTGAGGGGTAATAGCATGGTCAAAAACAGTTTCCATTGGCGCGGATTTAAATGGATGTATATTTCCAATAAAAAAACCTTCTCCCAGAGTAGAAATAATTCTCTGTTAATGCTGTTTCAAAATTACTGTTCGACTACATCCGGCGACCGAAGTGGCGTTGAAAACTAATACCATGGCTGAGCGTCCCATTTCTTTTGAAGACTTCGCTGGCCGCAAAGGCGCTTCTCTTGTTCCTCTTTTGGTAACTTCTCAAGTTCCTCTCGGGCTTTTTTACAAATCTCTTCGTACTGCTCAAAAAGGCTTTTCTTACTGTTTTTCGACTTCTTCTTCATAACTCAAGGTAATACTTATCAGTTGCTAACTCCCTTTTCCGCATCGATTAATATAGTAAAAACGCAGAAGCCAGTCCTTGCGCCCGGCCGATTCTTGAAACAACAATGAGCCCGTCAATGTCGAATCTCACGGATTGGGTAGCCGGTGTCTGACTTCCACTTCGGATTAACGTGCCACCTCGCTGTATAAAGCCCAGACTTTTTAGCGCCCCCATCATCCGCGAGGTGTTGGCGAATTCGATTCACCCTCGAGGCAACACGCTTACAAAAGCAAATATATAGACAGCCACTCCGGAAAACGCGGAGTCAGCTATTCGATCTTCGCAGAAATGAGTGGTCATGCCCGGTGAACAGCATTATTTGCTACTTTGGTAGCAAGGATTAATCTTACTATCATGAACATCTTAACCCTGAGCATCAAACAGATCTACTTCGACCAGATTCGTTCGGGTCTGAAGAAGGATGAGATGCGCGAAATTCGGCCCAATAATGCAGGCCGGTATATTATGTAGAAATCTGAAGTGAAAAAGAAAAAAGCACAATATTTCTGGAAGTACGAAAGCATCTTCGATCACGATGTAACTCCGGAAGAGTTTAAATACCTCACGGGATGCACAAATCGCGATGAGTATCTGCGCGCCATCGTATTTTCAAAGTACTCCGGATGCCAAGACATCTATCGTCTTTACGCCCTTAGGAAAAATTATGAAGAGGCAAAGAGATATAGCACCCTAGCCAAGAAAGCCCCATTTTTTCATGACGTGTTCTTGCCGTAGCTAGAGAACTTCATTATCAAGAAACACTTCCCATTTGAATATTGACGATCCTTCGCATTCTCGAAGGATTTCCGATGCGGAATCAGAACAAGCTAAAGCAGCTATTCAATCTTCGCAGAAATCGTTGTGCAACAACCGTTCAGTTCATGACAGTATTATAAGAAGAGTGATACACAGTTCGATAAAAGTCCAGTCTCATATCATTCGGTAATTTCTCAGCGTACTCTTTCGCCTTAGCCATGTTCCCTCTGAAGGCATAGAGATGCGCAATAAAGACGGCATTGGACACTGCGTCAAGAGAATTTAGGAATGCCTTGTTGCTTTCAGCACCTATGCCTTTTCTTGCAAGTTGATGCTTATAATCAACATCCGAAGCCAGTTTCTCAATGTCCGGAACTCCGATCGCCAGGTACTCCGAAGGCGTAATAGCATGGTCAAAAACAGTTTCCAAGCGAACTTTCAGATTAATGCACCTCAAATTCACAAGAGATTCCCTCCCATATCCGTTTTTTTACAACCGATACGTTGACCAAAGTGCCACGTTACAAAAAAAGTGTTGTATTCTCTCTCAGTAATGGGAAAGAGCCAATTCTCGAGCGTTCCATACGCGACATCGTTTTCAGGACGGGCCTTGACTTCTCTCTGGCTTGTCAGCTTGACATATCTGTCACCGTTGTCCATAACCTTGACAACGGCATCTTCCCAGTCGTTGGCTAGATATTCAATTACTTTTTCCATTAGTTGGTTGAGTTGAGAAAACTTTTTAGTGTCAATGCAGAAAGCGAATTAATGGTAGCCGGCGTCTGACTTCCACTTCGGATTAACGTGCCTCCTCGCTGTATAAAGCCCAGCCTTTTCGACGACTCCACCATCCGCTAGGAGCCATATATCTCTGGGGTGCTTACAAACTGACCTTTCAATCCGGATAATTGACCCCTTATTCCGGATTAAGTAATTGTCCAGACAGAAACCAGGGTATGAGGCGTTGGCCAAAATAGCGAACTCAGATGCCACACCTTCTGTTCTGCCTGGCCCCCCCTTAGCGAAATTCTTTGTACTCCACCGACACCCTTCGGCTCCATCTTGCCCCCAGGGGTGGCTTTGCCGCCAAACTGCAGAAACTGTAAATCCATTTGCCCGGCTAACCCCGGAACAGCGTTGCTTCCGGCATTTTGACAGATTTATGACAATTTCTTCTTACAATCAATACTTGTACATAACCATCTTAAAAATTTTATTCCTGTCAGCTTCTAATGAAACTCTGAATTCATCACCGTTCAACCGACGTTTAGGAATCCAGGTCATACCATCAAGGGTGCCTTCTTCAAGTGATAAATAACTCACCCCGGATGCGCTTTCCGGATCAACCGCTGTAACACTGATGCTCATATTTCGTCCGGAAATAATAAACTCCCCGGGTGCAGTGCAGATTATTAATGCGCCGCCTACCTGTGCAGGTGCCGGGCGGGCGGGCGGAGCAGCTGCAGTGGCAGCATTAGCCGGAGCAGTATTAGCCGGAGCACTATTGCCTGCCCGGGTCGCCGGATTGGTCGCCGGATTGGTCGCCGGATTGGTCGCCGGAGCTGGCGCAGTACCTAAGAAATCAAAACCTGCCGAAGCAGCACCACCATACATCCTGCCCATTGTTCCTTTTATCATATACTCTCCAAAGATCACGGAATCAACACGGCTATTCTGTGTAACCATCAATCCATTTATTTTATCTGAGCCCTGGATTTCAATAATTAATGGAGTTAATACGTCCAAAGCCTCATATGCCTCCTTTATTTGCAATAAATCGGCTTCGGTGGCCTCCGAACCTTCGTTACCGTCTATTCCAAAAGGAGCAAAACAGATTGTATTGTATTTTCCAAAGGTGTAAAATGCTCTTGCAGCCCCGGCAGCTCCGCCTCTTGTTTCAGGTATAAAGAGCGGGTTGCCTGACATCGTGTAAGTATCACAAATATATTTCCACTCATCAACTATATAGATATCAGGAGCAATAAAATCGATAGCAGGTGCCCCTGCCCTCCATACATCTATCATGTGAGGTGTCGGACCACCGCTCGGATAATTACCAGGTGCATGCCCGGAATTTCCCGGTTGCTTTAACCAGGCATTGACATACATAGGAAGGTTGTATTCAGCTTTCCCTGCTGCAGCAATTTTTCCCACATATTTAGCATAATTCCATGCCATGAATAACTCTTCGGTAAGGAAAGACATATCTTTCCAGCTTTCAAGCCTGACCCCTTTACCAAAAACCTCTTCCCAGGTACCACTCTTTTTATACCCTTGTTTGCTCCATGCCGCCAAAACACCCGGATGAATGGTTGCTTTATTTTTTTCAAGATAATTCATTAACTCGGCAGGTACCGATCCATTAAATGCTTTGTTCGCTATATCGCTGAAATCACGTTTTGTACGCAGTGTCCCGATTTCATTTTCAACCTGCACACCAATAACCGTCTGGTCTTTACTGTCAATTTCACGGATATGCTTCATGAGTGCTGCAAAAGCACGTGCATCAGCATCGCTCGATTCGGTGCTCAGTGTTGATAAGACATTAATTGTTCTGCCACTTTCATCCTTTGCAAGAGGAAAGCGTTTCTGATCTTTTTTTACCCATGCCGGAGTATAGGTTGATTGTCCATTTTTCCAGCTGGCAAACCAGATTACAATCAGTTTCAGGTTTTCTTTCCGGGCTCCGATAATCATACTGTCAACTAAAGCAAAATCGTACTTTCCCTCAATGGGCTCAACCAGCTCCCAGGAAGCTGATGCGATTACCGTATTTAAGTTTGCATCGGCCATCCGTTTCCAGATCGGTTTCATATATTCAAAACCTCCCATGCTTGAATTATGCAATTCTCCTGCAAGCATAAGGAATGGTTTATTATTTACCATATAATGCGTCACATTCCCCGTTCTCCTAAGATGAGGAAGCGTGCTGCTTTGACAATTTGCCACTATTGTCAACCCAAAGAGTAATCCTGAAAGGATACAAATTTTAATTTTTTTCATGGCGGGAGTCTTTTATGAGTATATATGGAAAAGCAATTCGGTAATTCGGTAATTCGGTAATTCGGTAATTCGGTAATTCGGTAATTTGGTAATTTGGTAATTTGGTAATTTGGTAATTTGGTAATTCGGTAATTAGATCAGTAATTTATATTGTTATCGTTTTGGTTTAGACCAAATTTAATTATTTTCCTCTGCCTTTTCATACTCATTTTGCTATTTATACATCTGTTCAGGTCCTAGTGTATATTCCGGTTAAACTGACCCCTCAATCCGGGTAATTGACCCTTTTCCGCATCGATTAATATAGTAAAAACGCAGAAGCCAGTCCTCGCGCCCGGCCGATTCTTGAAACAACAATGAGCCCGTCAATGTCGAATCTCACGGATTGGGTAGCCGGTGTCTGACTTCCACTTCGGATTAACGTGCCACCTCGCTGTATCAAGCCCAGACTTTTCGACGACTCCACCATCCGCTAGGAGCCGGTATCTATGCACCCCGAGGCGACACGCTTACAAAAGCAAATGTATAGACAGCCACTCCGGAAAATGCGGAGTCAGCTATTCGATCTTCGCAGAAATGAGTGGTCATGCCCGGTGAACAGCATTTTTTACTACTTTGGTACTCCCCATCCATCAGACCATCTCATGATAATCTAATAAAAAATCAAGGTTCAGACAATTTATACAATTGAAGTCATGGCAGACAAAAAAATTACAAATACGCAACAGCACCGCCGAGTTCTTAATTTTCACTTCACAAGCAGACGAAAACACCATCGAGGTAAGGGTGCAAGATGAAACCGTTTGGCTTACCCAAAAAATGATTGCAGCCCTTTTCGATGGTAAACACCATAAATTATCACCTGAAAGAAATTTTTAAAAGTGGCGAATTACATCAATCGGCAACTATTCGAAATTTTCGAATAGTTCAAACCGAAGGGAAAAGAGAGGTTTCCCGTGAGAGGGCACCCGCTGCCGCCAGCTGGCCCCTGTCGGCGGATTTGCCGCGCAACTGCAAAAAAATTGAACCTATAGCCCTTCATTTCTTGGCCCCACTCCGCGAAACGCGGAGTCAGTCAGGTGATATTCGCAAACATCATATATAACAACTTTTACTATGATTACTGTAACAGGAAAAGGAAGCATTCACGTTGTTCCAGACGTGACAAGACTTGATACCACTATTGAATTGTGGTTTCAAACCTATGACGAAGCGTATGCACAAGCTCGTATAAACTCGGAATGGTTTGTAAAAATCCTCGAATACAACAAAAAGAGTGGCAAACTTGCTAAAACTATCAAGTTTGATATTTCTGATTTTGAGGAAAACGAGTATGATAAGAAGGGCAACTATATAGGGAAAGTCAAAAAGGGTTACTCCCTTACTCAAAGAGTTAAAATAGACCTTGGAATAGACAATGTGCTAGTAAACAATATAGTGCGAGGCATTGGAAAATTTATTAATGGAGCACAGGTTAATATTGGTTACACCGTTCAAGACCCACGCCCTCATCAGCTTAAAATGATTGCTCGTGCTTGTAAGGATGCGAAAGAAAAAGCGGAGATTATGGCTGATGCCCTTGGTTGTACTGTCGGCGAAATAGAGTCAATCAAATATGATGAGAGGGGTGTACATATTTACTCCCAAGCGCGTAATATACACTCAAGCAAAGAGGCTCTGTCTTCAACACCAGACTCACTTGATATTACACCCGATGATCTCGCAATGAGCGATACCGTTGAAGTTTCATTCAAACTTGTTAATCCGGCATAACTATCATCATGGAAATTTTAACATTGAGCATCAAACAGATCTACTTCGACGAGATTCGTTCGGGTCTGAAGAAGGATGAATACCGTGAAATCAGGCCCAATAATGCAGGCCGGTATATTCGGTATATTGCCGATGGGCAGGTGTATCATCGCGGAGAAGATATTCCGGAGTCGGCGATAGATGTGATTGTCGAACCCCGGAAGTACGATGCCATTAAGTTTCTGACGGGTGCCTATTCTGGGGTGAGGCCCTCAATGTTAGTGGAGCTGTTGCATGCGGAGGTGCAGATTTTTACCGACGAAGAGGATAACAACATCATCTATGAATTCGAAGGTAAGCCGTACCTCGCCGCACAAATCGTTTATCAACTGGGAAGGATTATTGAGTAGCGTTTATAATCAAGTGTACCTGAGCACGATCGGCGAACAGCTTCCAATGAAAAATGCGGTTCTTTTTTTTGTAATGTATTACACAATGACTACATTTGTGCAAAATAGAAATCACATTTATGATATGCACAAGCTGATTAGAAGAAATTTAGAATCGTTTGTAAAAGAGAATATAAGCATATTTCCTGCGGTTGCCATTCTAGGCCCGAGGCAATGCGGAAAGTCCACTTTGGTGAAAATGCTCTATCAAAATTCGGATACCTGGCTATATTTAGATCTTCAGAACCTGGACGACCTGAATAAGCTGAGAGAACCTATGCTATTCTTCCAGGCTAATCAGGATGTAACCATTTGTTTGGACGAAATTCAGTTAGTACCTGAACTATTTTCTGTATTGCGAAGTGAGATAGACCGTAATCGTCGTCCGGGGAGATTCATTTTGCTTGGTTCTGCTTCGCAAAATCTCATCCAGAAAACGTCAGAATCATTAGCAGGAAGGGTCGGACTTATTGAACTCACACCCTTTACCATCGAAGAAGTTGCGCAAAGTGAAAAGTTTGCATTGAATAAGTTCTGGCTTCGCGGAGGATATCCTGACAGTTATCTTGCATCAACAGACCAAGGGAGCGTACTTTGGAGAGAAAATTTCCTGAGAACCTATGTAGAACGGGATATTCCACAACTCGGATTTCAAATCCCCGCATTGCAACTTCGTCGCCTGCTGACTATGTGTGCACACAATCAAGGGCAACTTTTTAATTCGTCCAAATTGGGAGAATCGCTAGGCGTAACCTATCAAACTATTCGCCGATATATCGACCTGATGGAGCAAACCTATATTATCCGCTCGTTACCACCCTTCGAAAAGAACATAAAGAAACGTTTGGTTAAATCTCCAAAAATATACGTGAGAGATAGCGGATTATTGCATCGACTGCTACAAGTGGATGATTTCAACTCCCTGATGGGTAACCCTGTTTTCGGATCATCTTGGGAAGGCTTTGTAATTGAAAACATTATCTCTTCATTGAAAGATTGCAGATTCTCATTTTATCGCAGTGCCACAGGCGATGAGTTAGATTTGCTGATTGAGAGAGGCACCCGCACGATTGCCGTAGAATGCAAAGCCTCATCTGCACCACAAGTCACAAAAGGCTTTTGGAGTGCCATAGAAACCACAAAACCGGATAAAACCTATATTGTTGCCCCCGTTTCAGCATCGTATCCACTTAAAAATGATGTTGAAGTCTGCGGGTTGAGTGACTTTCTGAAAAAAGTTGAACTATAAAGATCCACTCCGGATTTTGCGGAGTGGCAGGGAAACACTGCTTCTGTCGAGCGATTCTTTTACTTAGGCAAAAGGCTCTTTTCTATCTCATCGCGCAGGGGGCGATCAACCTGTACCTGATCGGCAAACGCTTTCCATCGATACACGGTGTCGGCAATGGCATCGATGATTTCGGGGGCTTTTTTGCAACTGATGAGTTCGCCCACGCGCAGTAAATCGGCCCGGGTAATGTCGGTGCGCTTGCCGTTGATGCTGAGTGCGTGTTGGCTCACCCAGGGGCTGCCGGGCCGGTAAGCGTGGCACAGATCGTAGGCGGGAGCCAGTTGCCAGTTGCCACCCTCCTTCAGGAGGAACGAAAAGTTCTTGGTGTGGTCGTCGCAGTTGCGGGCATAGACATTGAACACCATGCGCCGAAACATCTGTTCGGCATCGGCATAGCTAAGTCGCAACTCTCTCATGCATTGGAAGAGCTGTTCGTAACTGAAACTGCCCACCTGTTGGTAGTCGAAATGTTTCAGGGCACAGAAGGTTTGCACGTGGTGCTTCCCCTCGCCTCCTTCGCGATCGAATCGGCGGGTCATGAAATGGGCCCTGCCGTTCTCTTCGAGTAGCCGCGAGGGCATCATCTCTATTTCGCAAGCCGTTGCCATTATGTAATAGGCCATCTCAACCCTGCCGTATCCGTGGCTGCTGCCCAGTTGCACATCGCTCACGCCGTCGAGCTTGATGAGCCAATGATCAAACCCTTTTGGGGCTTTGGTCTGGCCCGACTTCACCTCTCCGCTCTTTTCGTTCCAGGCAATCACCGCTTTGGGACGGGCACCACCTGCCGAAGTCCCAATCTTCAGGATCTCCAGAACCGCCTGTTTATCATCCTGCATAAGCCGTGTGGAGAATGCCTCGCGCCGGTTCAGCAGTTTTTGGGCAGTAGCAACCAGGCTATCTATCTCTAACGAGAAGGTTCGTTTATTTTCAGAAAACATAGCCGGCGCAAATTCGAGCGCCCCCATACCTCGCGTACCCATAAAACAGAGCATCTCTACCGGGTTCATGCTCCCCTCTGCCCTACCCTGCTGTGCCAACCACATCTGCATCAACTGGTTTCCATAGGCATCGGGCAACGCATCGGCCAATAATCCGGGCAAACCCTTAAAGGTGTCATGAGCGGCATTGCGTTCTCTCCGCAACTCCGGAAACGAAAATATCCCGGGGCCATCCGACACCGCCATTTTCAAGGGTGCCAACTCCAGACCCGACTGCCTGAATCCCGGATCATATTCGAAAGTGGCATAGCCCCTCTCTTCGTCCCAGGCCACAGCGCCAACCAGTCTTCCCCATATTTTTACTTCGGCTACCTGCATGGCTTACCAATCTGAGGGTTTGCGGGTTTCCCCAATCTGTTTGGCTACGCGCCCGGCCCGCTGCCGTTTGGATTTCTGCAATCGGGCCAACGCAAGAGGGCTGATCTGCGTCTTCACTTCGAATGCCCCCAGTACCTCCAGCCGGTCTAACACCCGCAACACCTGAATCAGCGTAGCCACTGTCACCGTTTCGCCCCGCTCAAGCAAGCTCAGAGTAGAACGACTTATACCGGCTTCGAACGCCAACTGCGCTTGGGTACGGTTCTGCGCCAGGCGATGATGACGAACAAAGGCCCCAATAAACTGCGACAAGGCCTTATCGCTCATAGAGGCCCAATTCATAAATGATTTATCGGTCATAATACGACATAATAGCCATTACTGAATGAATTGTCATACAAATATACACTATAATATACTTTAACGTATCATTCGTACACTATTATTTACTTTTACGTACCATTCATCCACAAAAATGTTTGGTTCAAGCCGCAGCAAGCCTACTGCCATATTGCCGAAGTTGGTTATCTTTACCCACAGCCGCCAAAGGCACCCAAATACCGCAAAGACTATGAAAGTAATAGCCATCAACGGAAGCCCCAGAGTGGGAGGAAATACACATCACGCCTTGCGCATGGCAGGCGAACAACTTGAAGCCAAAGGAATTGAATTCGAAATTATTCAGGTTGGAAACAAAAATGTGCATGGGTGCCGCGATTGCGGAAAATGCCGCGAGAACCGGGACGAGCGTTGTGTAATTACCTCCGACCCGCTAAACGAGTGGATCCAAAAGCTGAAACAGGCCGACGGCATTATCCTGGCCTCACCCGTCTACTACGCAGGCATCTCGGGAGCCATGAAATGCTTCCTCGACCGAACCTTCTATGTATCGGGCAGCAACGGCAACTTCTTTCGCCACAAAGTAGGTGCGGCCATGGTAGCCCTCCGCCGCTCCGGTGGCACCACCACCCTCGACAGCCTGCTCCACTACCTCACCTACTCCGAAATGATTCTGGCCACCTCCAACTACTGGAACATCATCCACGGCCGCAACCACGAAGAGTCTTTCCAGGACGCCGAAGGCATGCAGATCATGCAACTACTGGGCGAAAACATGGCCTGGCTCCTTGCCATGCGTGAACAAACCAAACATTCGGTTCCCGCACCCGCCCCCCGGCCTAAAGTGATGACCAACTTTATCCGGTAACGATTTTAGGCCTCCCAACGCGTTAGTCCCACGTCTGATTCGGCATAAGAAACACAATTACCCCCACCTGATGCTCAAGGTGCGCATCGGGTGAAATTCGATTTATTCTTACCTCGAACATTTCGGTGTAACCCATTTCCAGAAACTTACTGATCTCGTGATTACTACCACGCGGAATGAACCCCAATTTACTATCCTTATAGTAAATTGCCACTGCGTACGGATCGAACTTATTCTCCTCCTCGCGCAAAAGGGTAAGCTTGGTTCCCACCTTCAATTCATTAAAAACAATACACCCTTCCCAATAAGAGAAACCGGCAATATCGAAGGTAGAATAATGCCTCCTTTCCAACAAGTCTCCCGGCTTCTGGAAAACGCCTTCTGCTATAATAACATTCTTTTCAGGCAATTCAGTTCTTTTCATATCTCATTTTTAAGTGATTTCCTCTGCAAGATCGGCACCGCCACTCCGCATTTCGCGGAGTGGACGAATGCATCTCTCAGTATTTCGAATTTAGCCGCGCCTTGAACGATTTCGGCCCCGCCGGCATATTGGCATCTGTACCATAAGCAGGACTATATTTTCCGGCAGGAAAATCCGTAAAAGTGTACGCATTACAAACTCTGGCCACATCCACATATTTGGTTGCGGCGGTGTTGATTGCCGATGCCGCCATGTCGGCCAATGCACCTAATGCACCGCCAAAACCCGTAGAAACCGAGGCATCATAGACAATATCGCCCTTTCGTGTATAGACAATCTCATGCGTTTTGGTCGATTTGATGATATACTCCACTTCGACCATCACTTTTGCAGCCAATCCCGATTTATCCCAACGATGAATGATGGTGAATAGTGCCAGATCCGCGCCAAAAATCTCCTGAAACTTAGTTAAAGGCGTGTTTAAAAAGAGTTCGGCATCGTAAGCGCTCTCTTTCTTAAGAATTTCCATCGATAAAAAAGTGGGAACTACATAAAACCCGGCATTTGCAACCGGCATATGTAGTGTGGAGTGGAAGTATTCTTTGGCCTCCACGTTTGTACTCCTGTTAATAGGAGGCATCAGCAGCACGGTTAAAGGCTGCTCATCGTACATTCCTTTGTATGCAACTGATCTTGTGAGCGGGGTAGTGGTTACACAACCCGAAAGGATGGCAACGGCGAGCGCGCTGATAACAACGATATTTTTCATTCTTCTGTCATTTTAAGAATTCTCTCAACAAAAATTTTCGACTCAGGGTATAAGGCAATCTCTTGCGAGAGCATCGCCCTCCCCTCCTCTGTCCGATTTGCCTGCAGTAACACAAAACCGTAGTCGGCATACACACCCGGAGGAACCACGGCTCGCGAACCCTTTTGCTGTTCGATAATGGTAGTGTACGTGGCGATCAACTCCTGAGTTGCCTTTTCATCGCCATTCTTCAAATAGTTATAACTCGCATCGCCATACTTTGCCCAGGTATAAAGCGGTTTCTGCGTGGTGCAAGAGGCAAAAAAGAGGATGGATGCTGCAATAATGAGTAGCTTTCTCATGGTAGTACGATTTTTTTAGTTTCCTGTGCCG
>JBFWIG010000036.1:0-12486 GCA_050256115.1 Bacteroidales bacterium
GTTTGTTGTGAGGTTTGCGGAGCAAAGCTCTGCAAACCGGCGGGAGTGGCCGTCATACCGGCAGGAGCAATGCTCACGCACCAGGTATCGTATGCAGCCTCCACAATATTTGCCTGAATCTTTTGATTGGTCTCTTCCGAAGGGAAGGTGCCAGGAGCCGTCATGGCGCCTTCGTAGTAGGTTCCCTGCGAGCCGACGCTATTATCGCCTCCGTTTCCGAGCAGAATAGCGCCCTGCTTGCGCATAGGATCGTAGCTGTTTCGGTCGTTCTTGATCCGGGGACCGTCGAAGATCACCTCCAGCGGACCCTGCGTGGCATCGCCTCCCATAGTTCTCCAATGGTGAGGTTCGCCATCGGCGGTTGCCATTACGAAACGCCAGGTAATGCTTTTCAGGTTTTCGCAGAATTTATCGTAGGGCGATTCATTTACACAACCCACCAGATTATTCTCCTGGTCGGTCATAATCCATGGTCCCGGAGCCTGGCCGCGGTACCAGGCAGTGGCATTGCCGTAATAGGTGGTTTCCATAGTGCCGTCGCCATCATCACGACTGTCGGTTTCGGCATTGCCATAATCGAAACAACAGCCCGAATTGTAATGATGTCCGTTAATCACCCAATATTGTCCTTCAGCCTGATCGTCGACAGCGGTGCCCTTGGCGTCGTTCCAGCGAAGTCCCATTCCCGGAGCTATGAAAATGCCATAGACTTTATGCCCCTTCAACGAAACCGGAGCCATATCGGCAAGCGGCAAATTATTGCTTCCTCCCATCGAAGGGCCGCTAAAGCCGCCTCTCGGGGCCTGAATCAGGTGATTGCCTTTTCCCGACTGATCGTAGAGCGTGGTAATCCAGCAGTAGGTATCGGCACAAAATTTATCCTGTGCAGCGGCATCGGCATAGCCTCCGGGATCGGTAGCAGTTGCCTTCACAACTCCGATATCCAGGAGCTTCCCATCCGATTGACGCATCACTTGGTAAAGGGGTCCGTTATAGGCAGCATAGAGTGCACGGGTGGTGCTGTGTGCCGCTACACACGGGTTTCCGGCTACGGCATAAATATCGCACGGACCGGCAGGCCGCGCCAGCGCATTTCTATTCCCTGTGCAAGCAACGGGAGCCAACAGGAAAATGGCTGCGGGTAGCAAGAGCGCCAGAGAAAAAAGGAGCACAAAACGATTTCGGGTTTTCATACGCACACTTTTTTCGGTTATTTCTATAGGATTTGTTTATCGTGTGAAGGTAATACGACAACACCCGTTTTGTATCACTGATTTGTAAAAAAAAGTTCAATTCGTTAAGTAAATGCAATAATGACAAATGGACCTTACTTCTTTGGTGATTCGGATCCATGGTGGCCGCTTTTTGCAGAGCGGCCTCCGATTGGGAAATCTCACCAAGCCCCAGGTACCCGATTCCCATCAGATAATTACAGTAGATCCTGTTGCGCAAGGGTAAATTGTCCTCCCAAATCAGCAAATCAGGGAGTGATACTGCGAAATAATCTATGGTAACCCGATCGTCGATATGCTCCCTGCCATAAGTAACCAGCATCTCGAATCGCTTAACCGCCTCCTGTTGATCACCCAGCTTCCGAAGTGCCAATCCCTGGTAAAAGATGGTGTCGGGTTGTTGGTCGTTGTAAAACATAGCCGAGGCCACTTTACCCAGTCCAAAAGAGGCTTTCAGAAAAGAGGCTCTGGCCTTTTCTCCATCTCCCATCTCCTCATAAGCAATACCCAGCCAAAAATGGATCTCATTTTCCTGCGCTCCGAAAAGCTTACCCTCTCCCAGGTTTTCGGGATAAACCTGCGCCTTTTCGAGCCATTCCACTGCGCAACCGAAATCCTTTTTGAGTATGGCTTTTTTCGCCATCTCTGTTAAACTGAAAACATATTGTCCGGTTACCTTGCCCTCTCCCCCTTCCCAAGGATGAAATTTTCGAACCATGAGCAAATTATACGCCTGCTCATATCGACCCAGCTGATTGTACAAGGTTACCGTTTCCAGGTACAGATCGTCTCTAAGATCAACCAGTTTGGGATATTTTTCCAGCTTTTCCAACCTGATCTCAGCAGAATAGCCCATCCGTTTGTACAACTGATCCAGTTCCATCAATATGCGTGCATCGGATTCGTCGAGCGAGAATGCACACGCCAAACTGTTGAGGGCTTTTTCAGGCAGGTTTTGCTTATTGAAATAGGCCAGCGCCAGATTTCGGTGAACTGTCGGGAAACCGTCATCTAACGCTGCCGACAACTCCCAATTGGCCACTGCATCGCCATATTGGCGTGCATTGTACCAGAAGTTCCCCAGATAATAAGGCGTTTTGGCATCGGAGGAATTCTGTTGTTTGGCCCATTCCAACACAACAACCGCTTCGGGCTGATTGGGGAAACAGTAATCTGGACAAGCATTAGCCGCTTTAGCCAGAGAGGCAAAGGAAGCCTGGCCCATTCCGGCTTTCGATTCGAACCACGCTTTGTAGTACCATGCCATGGGGTAGACCAAACCATTGCCACACTTTGCAATACCCAAAGAAATCAGAGCAATGGCCTCCACATAGAGTCCCGCCAAAGCGTAATCTAAAGAGAATTCGATGTAGGTATGGATATTGGGCTCCGAAACGCCATAGGTTCCGAACGAGAGGTCAGAATCGCCATCCAATAGCGATTGCTCAAACAATACCCCATAGTTAAAGGGATCGAGCCTCCTCGATTCAATGATGAGATGTTGCGCCTCCGGGTTTCTGCCGAGTTTTCGGAGAATCGCTGCTTTCAGGTGTCGGCCTTTGGCATTATGCCAATTCCGAATCAGCGATCTATCAATCAATGAGAGTGCCTCTTCCCAGCTCTCTCTTTTTGCTGCAATGCGTGCCAGTTGAAAGTAGCCGCTATCCATCCAGGCTGCATTCCAAACCGATTTGTAAAAAGCATCAAAGGCTTGGTCATCCCGGTTCTGGAAGCGCAAAGAGAGGCCAAGATTAAACAAAGACTCTCCATCAATGGGATTGGGATTTCGCTGCGTAAGGGTCTCTACTGCCTTCCGAAAACAGCACTCGGCTTCGGCAAACTTACCACGGCGCAATAACCACAACCCCATCGCGTTATTGCAACGACTGTCCATCGGATCGCGTCGCAAAGCCTCCAGGTAATAATCGCGCGGATCGAAAGTGGCATGACGATATTGTTCCAAATGCAGACCCGTGAGATAGAGCTGTTCATTGCTCTCTATTTCAGAGGGCAGTTTTGATGCCCTGGCAGGTTCGGGGATGGGCTTATTCCCGGTAGATTCCGGCTTCCAATCGACCAATATTTTGCCATTAGCAGCTACAATAGCAATATAAAACTCCGTGGGTTCGGATCCCGGGCGGACTCGAACGCTCTTTTCATAGGAGCACTTCGGCGAGAAATCGAAAGTATCGTGCAGAAGCACCTCCCCACCCCTACGCAAGATCACGCTCGATCCGGGATAGACACCTGTTGTGTAGCCTTTTACAATAGCTGCATCCTCTTCGAATTCCAGATTAACCATTGCCTCCTTGGTGGCATTCTTCACCACCCCCAGATCACGGTAGGGCATAAAATAGTGGCTGAAGGTTTTTTCCTCACCCGGCATCAACCACGAAAAGTCGGGTTGGTTATCGGTATAGACGCCACACATCAACTCAATATAGGGGCCATCCTGGTCGGTGAGGTTACGATCCCATGCCCGGCCAAAATCGCCATCTCCCCAGGTCCACTGCTTTTTACCGGGCGAAATATGGTGATTAGCCACATGCAACAATCCGCCTTTCGAGTCGTTTTCGTACCCGCCCACAAAGTTGTATTTCGAGTTAACAGCCATATACGACGTGGGCACCGGAATATTTTTATATCGGGAGATATCTGTTCCGGGCGAGTAATCCACTTTATAGTAGGTCCCTTTGGCAATGGGGAATTCCGAAACATCGCGCTTACCATGATCAAAAACGGCATTAACATCGGGCGGGAACACCGACTGGTAGTGGTCGTTTACTTTTACTGCGGGATTGGCCCACCACAGGAATGTTTGAGGGAAGTCGGTACGGTTCAACAGCTTAACCTGAATTTCCAGATAGGCCCTATCCGGATACAACGTAAAACCGGCCATCCCGCGGGTACGAAACATCCGCTCCACCTCGCTGCACCATACCGTTCCACTCCCGTCGGCGTTCTGCTCAATGCAATAATCTACGGGTTCGAAAGTGGACGGCCTATGATGTTGCGGCCAATTAAACTCCAACCCGCCCGAAATCCAGGGACCGGTGAGTCCAACCAGTGCAGGCTTAATCACCTGATTATAATAGATAAAATGGCGCTCTTTGGTTTTATCGTAAGCCATTTGCACCCTCCCGCCCAACTCAGGCAGAATCATAATTTTGAGGTACTGATTCTCTAGAAACAGCGCATTCCATGCTTTATCAACCCGCTCATCCACAATTCTATCGATAACCGGATGGGGATAGACAGCACCACTGCTGCCCTGATAAACCCGTTTCTCCAAAAACATCGGATTCTTTTCGGGATTGCCAATTCCGTATGTCGGAATAACCACTTTTTGTTGCCAGGCGAGGACGTTCATGAAGAGCAAAGGTGAATGGTGAATGGTGAATGGTGAATGGTGAATGGTGAATGCGCGCTTCGCGCGAGTGCTCTGGTGCTTCAAATCGCTTAAGCGATTTGAGTGCTCTGGTGCTGCGCTACGCGCGGATGTGATGATGTGATAATTCGATAATGTGATAATGTGATCTTGTGAGGATGTGACGTAGGGCTCTGGCCGTTTGGAGGTAACTGCCTCTTCGACAAACCTGTCTTGTCGAAGAGGCAGATACCTCCAATCAGGCAGGAATGAGCGCTGGCTCGCGCAGCGCAGCACTAGAGCTCTTGCGCGAAGCGCGATGCACTAGAGCACCAGCACATTAGAGTTCTCCGTATTTGTCATTTTTTTTAGGGTTTCCGGGGTTAGGTAGGTTGCGGGCATGAATGCATTGCCTGCCATGTATTTTTTTAGGCTGTAGAGCAGTTGTTGGGCTTCGGGGCGTTGATCGATGTGGGTGGTGAGGTCTATGCCGGAGATGAGAATCTTGCCTTTCCCTACTTTGCCTTCCAGAAGCAGAGCCAACGGACGATTGGTAACCCAGTCGTCGATTACGCGCACAATGGGTGTAAGGTTGGCGGGAAAGGCGGCCAGATGGATGGCTCCTGAATGGCTCATGGCATCCCACCACTGGTAGTTGCTGTGGTAGTCGGTGGGGAATTCGGCCAGTGCCGGGTGATTAGGATTACATAAAATACCGAGGGTATGGGGAGCTTGCCGATGTGTCCAGGCCGTATTCCAGAAGATGGAGGAGAATCCGATGGCAATATCACCGCCCATCTCTTTCGAGAGGGTGCCTTTTTTCAGGTTTAGCAAAACCGTACCTCCCTCCTGAAGATATTGCATCGTGGCCGCATCAAGATGCTGAACCATCCTGATCTGCGCTTCGCCGGCCAGGATCGGCTTATCGGCCGGATAGACCCAGAAATCCCAACTGTTGCTTCGTCCGTTTACGGTAACCTCCAGCATCAGCTTTTGGGGTTTGGTAATCGATGCCAGAGGAAATGCTACATTCCCAAGCGGGAAGCCATTACCTAAAGGGATATCGGCTTGCGCCAACTTTTCCGAATGCAATAGCTGCCCGGTCTGGTCGGTAATTTTCCACTCGGGCAGAGAGCCGCTAAGGGGTTCGTTGCCGTAATGGGCCACTTCAATCGCGGCCTCGAAGGTTTCGGCCGAGGTATACACCAACTTTTTGATCCGGGCCAGCGGTACCGTTGCATCACAAAACCGGTTGTATTCGGCCGGGGTAATATACCCCTTTTCGCCCCAGAACGGATCAAGAACACCCACCAGGGCCGATCCCTGACCGGGGAAATCGTGCAAATCGAGCAACTGAAAGCCCCCGAAATCTTTGGTTCGGAGGGCCGCTTCAATATCGGCCTTATAGCACAAAGCCTGTAATTTGCCCGATGCCAGCAGGAAACTGTCGGCCAGATGTGCCATACCCCTATCATTCAACGTCGCCTGAAACAACTCGAGATTTCTGGCTTTTAATACCCCGTCGTATTTGGCAATCTCCTTAAAATTGGGATAGACACACCACTGTCCAATCTCATGGCTGACTATCGGCTGCGAAAATTTGTTATTGTAACCGGCCCAATCATATTGGGTATTAGGAGCTTTGGCATTGATGATACTGTTTACGCCCTCACCCCATCGCTGGATGCGCGGTTCAGAATCGCTCAGAAAATCGTTCACCGGTAAATTAGGCCAGCCGGCACCAGAGGTATAGATACGACGGTTGTCTTTACCTTTCCAGAAGTTGATAAAGTCGGTAAGAAAAGCATTCTGGTTCCTTCCGGCAGGCTCGTTTCCATAGGCCAACATACAAAACGAAGGATGATTGCCATATTCGTCGATCATGCGCCGGCTCTCTTCATAGAGATATTTGTCGAACGGCTTGCCATCGCCTAGGGTTGTCGACTGATTGGCCCACGACGAACACTCCACATGCAGATAAAAACCAAGCTGATCGGCTGCTTCGAAAGCAGCTTTGGGAGGACACCAAGAATGGAACCGGAAATGGTTCAACCCATGGGCACGGGCAACCCGGAAAATACGTAGCCATTCGTCTACATCGGTGGCCGGGTAACCGGTTTTAGGAAAAATGGCACACTCCAATGTGCCGCGCAAAAAGGTGGGCTGACCATTTATCAGGATCTGTTTTCCGGAAGTTTTAACTTCGCGCATGCCAAATGTAGTAGTAACCACATCGGTCTCGCCCGAGGTGATGTTGTGCAGGCTAACAGCGAGCGAATACAATTGGGGGTGAAATTCATTCCAAAGTTTTGCTTTCGAACCCATATCAAGATGGAGGGTCAGCAAATTCTCCCCCTCTTTCAAGGCAAATTTCTCATCAAGCGCTTTACCGGTTTCATTCACTTTCAACCCGATTTTCACCGACTCCTCATTGTTTGAGGGGCTCAGCACCGTGATATTTACAGTGATGCGGTTTGCCTCGATGTCAGGGAAAACCTGCACATTCTGCAGATGAATCGGCGGACGGGCTTCAAGAAACATCTGCCCCACAATCCCATTCCAGTTGCTTTGCGTGTGATCGGAGATACTGTGCGAGTTGATACCCGGGTCAATCTCTTTCACCCGGTTATCCACACAAAGGGTGATCCGATGCTTTCCCGGCGTTAACCATTGCGTGAGATCGAACTTGTGGGGGGTACCTAAAGAATTTTGCATACCCACCTCCTGATCGTCAATCCAGAGACGGCTCTCCCAATGGCAGCGCTCCAGAAACAAAACCATACTCTCACCCCGCCAGGTTTCGGGAATCTCTACCTCTTTTTGGTACCAGGCAGCACCCTTGTAATATTTCACCGGTTGAAGCCAAAAAGGAATTTTGATATTTCCGGGCCGGCGAAATTTTGCATATTCCTCCTTATGAAAGAAGGAGCTATCCACAATTTGACCCGTCCAGGGGGTTTGCAGGGTAATCTCATCTCCTTTTCCGTTGGAGGTCATCGAACCCGGAAGCGTAACACGATCTGTTAACTCCTGATTGAACCACTTAGCGGCAACACCCTCATCGAGCGAATCGATGGCAAATCGCCATTCGCCGGTAAGATCAATTCGCTGCCGCACAGCAGGTTTTTGGCACGAAGAGAGGCCGCTCGCGAAAACCGCGAAAACCGCGACAACTGCAATAAGGAAAGAGTTCGTTTTCATCCGTACAAGATTTAGAGGTTACATCATATGAGAAGCACGCTTGTCCGACACCATTTCTCGTTCGATGGTCTCAAGCGTTTTTCCCTTGGTTTCAGGCACATTTTTCAGAATAAACCAGAAGCCCGAAAAGCAAATAAAGGCATAGAGCCAGAAGGTTCCACCGGCATTCAGCCATCTGTTCAGAATAGGGAATGTATAGGTAAGAACAAAACAGGCTGCCCACACAGCAGTTGTGGCTATCGCCATTGCCGCTCCACGAATACTGTTCGGAAAAATTTCCGATAAAACCACCCAGATAACGGGGGCTAAGGTCATGGCATAGATAGCAATGGCCAACAATACCAAAATCAAAATGGGCAAACCGGTTAACGCCAGCATATAACTTGTTCCCAGGGCAAGATAAATGGCAGCCAGCCCGAATGAACCCAATAACAGCAACTTTCGGCGACCCCAACTATCAACCACACGCATGGCAACCAGCGTAAAGATCAGGTTTACAGCACCTGTAATCACAATATTGAAAAGCATATCATTTACAGAGTATCCTGCTGCCGAAAAAATCTCATCGGCATAATTAAAGATAACATTGATACCGCACCATTGCTGAAAAACAGCCAGCACAACTCCCAGAATCAGCACCGGACGTACTCTTTTGGCGCGTAATGCCTGCCAGTCGATTTTTGATTCGGAACCCGCCAATGTTTCGGTAATCTCTTTTTGTTCCTGCATCGCATAGGGTTTTCCACCGATTCGCTGCAGGATAGAGAACGCCGAATCCGATCTTCCCGATTTGACCAAAAAACGAGGGCTTTCGGGGATAAAAAACGACAACACAAAAAAGAGAAAGGCCGGCAGGGTTTCGGCCCAAAACATCCATCGCCAGCCCGTCTGCCCATTCCATGAGTGCAGAATCATCTCATCGGAGGCACCCTCAGGCACAACATCTGCAATCAAATAATTGGCAATCTGAGCAGCCAGGATCCCTAAGACTATAGTAAGTTGATTTACCGAAACCAGCCGTCCGCGCACTGCTGCCGGCGAAACTTCGGCAATGTACATGGGCGAGATGGCCGATGCCAGACCAATACCCAAACCGCCAATCAAACGATAAATAATGAAGGGTGTGAATTGATGAACCACCCCAGTCCCTATTGCAGAAAGGGTAAAAAGAGCCGCGGCAGTAATCAATGGCATTTTCCGCCCCAGTCTGTCGCTAAGATAACCCGACACCAAAGCGCCGATCAGACACCCTATCAGTGCACTGCTCATAGCCCAACCCTGAAGGTAGGGCGATTGCACAATATCGAAATAGCGTTCGTAAAACGGTTTTGCACCGCCAATCACTACCCAATCATAGCCAAACAATAATCCGCCCATGGCCGAAACCATGGTGATACCCATGATGAAGGGTTGGTTGAAAGTAGATTTGTTCACGATCACAGAATTTGGTATAATCAAAAATAGAGTAAAGCCAGGGGAAACAGAATGCAGTATCTTACGAATTTATGGATTATATGATCTTTTTAGGAATGAGGGAAGCTCTCTATAAGAGATTGCTAATTCGGAAAATAGTCTAATTTTGAACATGAATCAGCGTGGAAAACAGTAATCATTCAACTTTTCGTTATGAAAAAGAAAGATGGCTTCCCGGGTCAAATCAGTTTTGTAATACCGGAGCGTATCCTGGCATTGATGCAGAGCAATCCGCTTATTTCCGATTTGTATATCACTGATATCGGTTATTATCCGCAGGCACGCCACCATTACAGAGAACGGCCTTCAGGGAGCGCACAATATATCCTTATATATTGCGTAGACGGGCAAGGCGAAATTCGGATAAAAGATACATCACAAACCATTGGCACCGACCAATTTTTTATGATCCCTGTCGGCTTGCCACATGCCTACCGATCCGACAGCCAAAAGCCCTGGTCTATCTACTGGATTCACTTTGCCGGCAGGAGGGCAGACGCATATGCCCGATTTTGCGGTCAGGTTCTCTCCATAGAACGGAGCCTGACCTCCCGAACCGCCAACCGCATGGAGCTCTTTTCGGAGATCTTTCGGAACCTCGACCGTGGCTTTAGTCTCGAAACCCTCGAATATGTAAATCAATGCCTGCCCCACCTGTTGGCATCGTTTACCCATTTGAGCCAATTCAGGCTGATTATGGAGTCGGGCGAAAAAGAGCCCCTCGAAAAGAGCATAAACTATATGCTCGAAAACCTCACCGCAAAAGTAAAACTGGAAGAGCTTGCCCTCGAAACCGGATTGTCGGCCTCGCACTTCTCAAGACTATTTGTGGCAAGAACCGGACATTCACCCATCGACTATTTTATCCAGCTCAAAATTCAACGGGCATGCCGCCATCTCGACAACTCGGGCTGGACAATTGCCGATGTGGCGCGCGAAACGGGCTTCGAAGACCCCTTCTACTTTTCGCGGGTTTTTCGGAAAGTGATGGGTATGTCGCCCAACGCCTACCGGAAACGAGGCAAATAATCCCTAATTTGCAGGAACACTAACCCCCTCCGTTGTGAGTGTAACAGGTTTCAGGGTACCATCGGGATTAAAATAGAGGTGCTCTACACACACCTGTCGGCGACAATCGCCTCCGGGCGTGCCATTCAACGGATATGCACCGTCGTGGTAAAAGAGATACCATTGCCCTTTAAACTCAATCACAGAGGGATGAATGGTAAAGCCATGCTTCGCAGCCCCGGTTACAAACCCGCCATAGGTCCATGGCCCCGAAAGTGCCGAAGCATATGAATAGCACATCTGTTCCGGTTGCACTCCGGGGGCATCGGCAGCATAGAAGTTGTAATAGAGATTGCCGCGTTTAACAAGCCACGGCCCTTCCGAAAAATTCCTGAAGGGCACTTTAATGATAGGGCCGTCGAGTTCCACCATATTGCGGTTGAGCTTAACCATATAACAGTCGCCATTACCCCAGGCCATCCAGGGAGTTCCCTCTTCGTCGAAGATAACGGTTGGGTCGATATCGGAATTGGCCCGATGCGAATCGGTTGTCATATCATCAGTAATAAGGGGCTGGCCGGGACGAGCCTCTTTAAAAGGACCCAGAGGGGTGTCGCCCACCGCCACAGTAATAAAATGGCCCTCACTCCTGTCGAGTGTTACATAAAAATAGAATTTACCCCCCTTTTCCACCACTTGTGCGGCCCAGGCCGCCCCGGGATTGGCGCCGATAAAATCTTTCGCTGCCAAAACAGGGCCATGCGAGGTCCAATGCTTCATATCGGTTGTAGAATAGCAGAGCCATTCGGGCATATTGAACCAACCTCCTGGCGAGGCTTTGTCGTGACCAACATACACATAGACCCGATCGCCCACTACCAAAGCCGCAGGATCGGCTGTAAAATTATCGGTAAAGAGGGGGTTTTGCCCAGGCACACGCGGCATAGCCTCGCCCCAAATACGCACCTCATCGATGGCTCCATCCAGAACGGACAGGCTGTTAGGAAAGCCGCCGGGAAAGCCACGACCAAGAACCCATGATCCGGCATCACTACGCAAGGCAGGGCCGGCAAAAGTAAGAGAAGCGGGCGTACCAAAACGCTTTTCGTCCGAAGCTTTTGCCGCAAACTGCAGGGTAGTAAGCTTTTTATCCAAATCGTAGGTAGCGTGAGCACGGACATCGTACCATTTCCCTGCAACAACCTCATTGCCCGAAACCAGACGACGGGGCGTTCCGTCGGCACAGGTCACCTCCACAAAGTAGCGCCTTTGCATATTGTCGAATCCGATAGAAACATCACCAAACAGCTGGCCGTTAGCCCCCTCTTTGCAGAGAAAGACCTGTTCCGTTCCCAAAAGATTACACTTCAAACTCGCCTCTATGGTAAAACTCTTCCGCAAGTCATAATAGGCCAACGGCCGGTCGAAGGTTACCACATACTCGCCACGCTTCAAGAGTAACGACCGCTTGTTGGGCTTGCCATTAGTCGTTGCCGCCGGCACATCGTCCGAGAAGATATTGGGCGAGGGTCGGGAGCCGCGTGTCTGAATCACATTTCCCTTCCCCGACTCATCGAAAACGTAAGGTTGCGGCTCGGAGGGCCCTCTGTCGGTAGCCGTTAACGGGCTCCCCACAGTGGCAGCCGAAACCGAATCGCCTTTCAGATGCTGAACCTGCTCGAATCGCCAGTGAGCCAACGTTTCGCTTTGGCCAAATAGATTACCCTGATGCCAAACCATCAGGCTGGTGCCCAATATAAGGGCCGCAATAACATTCCATTTTTTCATGCTGCTCATCCTGACTATCGCATTAGGGTAACCGGTTACTTATACACAACAACTATTTCGCAAAACGCCAGTAATCAAAATTGAAGAGTTGCTGACCTTCGCCTTTAAAGAGGAGGCAGATATCGTGAATGCCTTTGGTCTTGACTATCTTACAGGAGTGTTCGGCCCAACGGGTAAGATCTCCGGTAGCTTTAACCGGACAGACGCCTAAGAGAGGCCCGTCCACTCCGTTCAGCCTGATCTCTATGGATCCGCCTCCGGAAACCGAACCGGCAGAAGCCGTAAACCGGGTAGCTCCCTTGCCAAAATCTACGCTGCGAACGGTCAGGTAATCGCCATTATCGATCTGGCTTACATACACACCGGTTTTGCTGTCGGAAGCCGTTTTCAGACCCACCGACCAGGCAATGGTTTCGG
>JBFWIG010000037.1:0-12415 GCA_050256115.1 Bacteroidales bacterium
GCAATGCAATCCATCAACACCAAAGAAAAAAAAGCCGGTTGGCGCGCGTCTTATCGACGCGTGCCCTGGAATAACCACAAACCATGAAAACAAAAATCGTTAACAATAAAACCGTTTATTACTTCGACGCCCCCGACTTCTAGGTTAACGGATCCCGCTTTCGTATTGTAGCCACCGCTTCAACCGGCCCTGGCGCCCACGATGCCATGCACACCGTCAGAAATCTCGACAATGGTAAAGTTGACGAACTTTCTATGGAAACGCTTATTGGAATATTCAAGAAAAATAACCTGATCTAAAACACCGGTCTCATGATTGTTACAATCCCTTGCAAACCCTATGTTCGCCACTTCCTCACCATCAATTACGGCGATCCGGTTTCTTTTGCAAAAGCTCAGGACCTTTACAGCGAACTCAGATCAAGGCTGTCAAAGCAAACAAAACACTGCGAATCCAGGGCGCTTTCCGAGCGCCTGTATAATCAAAAAGTCGAAATCATTATCTCCGAGGACGACTTCTATCGGTACGGCTGGGAACTTACCCGCACCGACATACGGCGCTTTAATCGCATGATAGAATATCGCATTAAAATGTTTATGCGGATATCTATCTCAAACTACGAACTCTTACACTCTCAAAAAGAGGCAATTAAGCTCTTCCAGCAAAAATTTGGGTTTTCCGAAGATATCTGGCCTTACGAATCAATTAAAAAAGACTATTTTCGCAACAATAATATGCCGTCGATTAAGATAAAAGATATTATTAATGCGGAGATAGAAAAAAAATTATTGGTGCATTTGTCTGATTTGGGGATAATTGATTTAACTAATATACAAACCTATGAAAACAATTTCTAAAAATTCAGATCTCCTCCCCGGCTATGTCAAACTGATAGCCATCCCGGTATGGAATATTTCTTCCATCGCCGCAAACCGTGTAAACGTTATCTCAAACAACGACGTTTACTTCTTTCAATGCTCAATCGACAGTATCCACCACGACGCCAAACAAATAGAGGGCGATCATGGTCCGTACTTCGAGCATTCGGTCACGGCCACCATTCAGGGCTATAACGATCAGGCCGAAGGCTACCTCAATTCAATCCAGGCTTCGCCCGTCGTGCTCCTCATGCAGCAGGACGATGCCTCGTGGATCCGCCTCGGCGATACCGAATGTGCGCTGGTGCTCACGCGGGATTTCACAACCCAGAAACCCGGCTATGATATCTCATTTACCGGAGAATTAACCTATAAATCAATGCCAAACGAAACGCAGTCCTTCTAAATTCATTGATTTTTAGCGTTTTTTGTCCTTTATATAGGCCATCTGTAATGCTTACTTTGCTGAAAATTATTAGCAATGGCAATCCTTAAACTCAATATTGATGGTTTTATTGGCGCCTGGGGCTACTCTAAACAGTGGCTCAACCAAATGCTGCAGGGCCACGAAAACGACCCCATCGAGCTAACCATTTCATCCCTCGGCGGAAGTGTCGATCATGGCTTAATGATCCACGATCGCCTGGCCACGCACGCTCCTGGCGTAAATGTTTACCTCATGGGGTTTGTTGCTTCTATGGCTACCGTCCTGGCCCAAAGCGGCCAAAAACGGGTAATGAGTTCAAACGGCCTTTTCCTTATTCATAAGGTGCTCTCCTGGATCGATGAATTCGGGTATTTCAACGAAGATGATATCGAAACCCTGATCGCCCGCCTCGAAAAAGAGAAAAACGAAAATGCCAAAATGACCCTCCTGATCGCTAAAATTTATAGCGCAAGGTCCGGCAAACCCGTCAAAGAAATTCTCGACCTGATGAAGGAAGAAACCTGGCTTACCGCCGAAGAAGCCCTCGAGTGGGGCTTTATCGACGAAATCCGGCAGATCTCCGGCAACAGCGATTCCCTCCTCAACGACCTCCAGAAGGTCGCTATGATCTCGGCCAACGGCCTGCCAATGCCGTCGGTTTGTAAACCTCGGAATTCATCTCAAAACACTCAACCCGTCATGAATAAAAATTTCAAATTCATCAACGATCTTCTTGGCTTTGAAGGCTTGGAAAGCGACGCCGAAGGCGTTTATCTCTCTCTCGACCAGCTCGCCCTTATCAACACTCGCCTCGAAGAAAACTCCGGCCTGATTACCGGCCTCACTGCCGAACGCGACAACCTCGCCACCGAACGCGACAACCTCGCCACCGAACGTGATAACCTCGCCACCGAGCGCGATAACCTCACCACCGAGCGCGATAACCTCGCTACCGAACGCGACACCCTTACCGCTGAATGCGATAACCTCACTGCCGAACGCGACAACCTCGCCACCGAACGCGATACCAACAACTCGGCCATCGGCGCCATTCACGAATCTGTTGCCCAGGCTGCTGATTTCTCCGCTAAAGTTACCGCCATCAGGGCGCTGATCGCTGCAAAACCCGGCGTAAAACCAATCGGTACTGTTTCCGAAGATCTCGATACCGACGCCAACGACGGTGTTGACTGGGAAACCATTGACAAACTGCCGCACAACGTTGCCATCGACAATTAATCTGCCACTCACTCAAAACAACTCCTCAAATGAACGTTTCTGACATCATCACCGAATTTGGCGCCTACTATGAACAGGCCGGCCAAAACAAAAACAGGATCCTCGCCATGCTTACCCAGGGTCTTGTTACGCCCTCGTACTGTACCCCCGTGAAAACCGACGATACCATCTTCAAGCTCGGTCAGCTTGTTATGGGCAACATCGTGCAGGCTTTCCAGAAAGGCTGGACCCCAAAAAACCCCGCCGCTTTCACCCCCAACGAACTCCGCCTCTACAAACTCAAAATCGACGAAGAAATCGATCCCGACGATATTGAGGCTATCTGGCTCGGTTTCCTTGCCAGCGAATCGGTCAACCGCAAAGACTGGCCCATCGTGAAATTCCTTATCGAGCATCCCGAGCAGGGATATATCGCCGCCATCAACCGCGATATGGAACTCTACTGCTATGGTAAAGGCGAATACCAGGCCCCGACCCCCAACGAGGCCGGAGTTACCTCCAATGCCATGACCGGTTACATCAAGCTCCTCACCGACGGTGTTGCTGCCGGAACCATCAACTCGGTAAACATTGGCGCCCTCGATAAAGATACCATTTTCGACCAGGTGGAACTCTTCACCGACGGTATCTCCGAAATCTACCAGAATGTCGCCATGAATGTTTTCATGTCGCCTTCATGGGCCAAAAAATACCATCGCGACAAACGCGCCCAGGGCTTCTACAGCTTTGCCGGTGAAGATGAAATCAAAAAGGGTATCACCGGAAAAATCGATTTCACCCCGCAGCAGGTTGTTGGACTCCCCTCGCTTTCGGGAACCGACACAATTTTTGCTACCCCGAAAGCAAACTTTGTCCACCTTACCAAAAAGGGTACAAACAAAAACAAGATCAACATCGAAGAAGCCAAGCGTAGCGTTTTCTTCCTCGCCGACTGGTGGGAAGGAATTGGGTTTGGGATTGATGCTGCCGTGTGGACCAACATCACGCCTTCCGGCTCAGGAAGCAGCTCCGCTGAATAAAGGAATCCGGGCGGCCTTTCTGCCGGTCGCCCGGGCCTTTTAGCTTTCATTTAAAAGTTAAAACCCTCTAATCTCAAACTCATGGACTTCCAGGATATCACTAAAAATCTCATTAACGGAGAAAACATGGGTGGAATCGCTCAGAAAATCTATTTCGGCCTCCATGCCGATGTAGCCACCTGGCCCACCAAACCCACTCAGCAGGTCGCTCAGCTCGAGGACCTCGGAGAACTCACCGGCAACCTCGAAATGAAAGCCGGCAAACGCCTCTTTGAAATGTACATCACCGACGATACCGGCGAACTCCAGATGGAAACCGTTGGCGAAAAAGACGGAAAATCATTCGTCATGCACCTTCGCCTTTTCCACCCTGGCCTCCTTGCCAAAATCCTCGGCTTCCGCAATGCCACCAAAAACGAGAACATGGTTTTCGTCGTTCCCGACAATAACGGCCAGTATTTCCTCATGGGCGACGAACTGCGCCCCGCCACCCTCGAAAGCGATGGCGATGGCGCCGGAACCGGCAAGGAAACTGCCGCCCGTCGTGGCGTAGGAATGGAGTTTACCTACAAAACTTCAAACATCTGCGCTTACACTGGTACAATCCCCCTCACCCCCGCCACAAGCGGTAGTGTCTGATAACCATGTGGAAAAAGTATTTCAAAGTCATTAAGATCGTCCCTGGCCCGGTCATTATCCCGGGCCGGGGTAAGATCGATTTCGCAAGCGATGCGCTTTCCGTCGATCTCGTGAAATCCCTCTTTGAAAACGATTGCCCTTACCTCGAAATCACCCCGCACGGCCTCAAAGAACTTTACAAAGTTGAGCCTGCCCCCGAACCTGAAATTACTCTTGAAGCGGATATAACGACCGAAGCAGAGCAGCCTGAAAGTGCTGCAGCTTCAACCCAAACCATCACTCAGCCGGCTAAAACTGGCAAAAAGATTCGTAAACGCAAAAAATAACTCTCGACTGCCGCCTGATTTGTTGGTTGCCCCCAGGCCCCGCTACTCCCGGCGGGGCTTTTTATATGTCCTTTCATACCTGAAAACATCCGTTTACATTTGATTCTCTTATTTATCAAAATCATTGTTTCACTTAATCAAACGCCTATGAAACGTCTGTTTGCCTTGCTTGGCTTACTGCTGATTACAGCTGTAACTTTCGCCGCTATGCACGAAGGCAACGCCTCTGGAAAAGCCCCGCCTGGCATCACAATCTCTTACGATCAGCCTGTATCGGTCGATGCAGCTGTGGTTATCGCTCCGGCCATCTCTCAGCCGCTTGTGCTCGATGTAAACTACCAGGCTTTGCTGCCTGCAGAGTATTTGTGGGCGTGCTCCGTCAGCCCTGGTTTACTGAGCGAAAATTCTGTGACCTTCATTAACTACGCGAATCATTATCGGCTCAATAGTTATACCGCTCGCGATTGGGTTACATACGAAACCCCGTTGCTGCAAAGAAACCGGTGCACCAATCCGCAATCTTTTGAAGCTCCCTTCACTTAACCATACTCAACTTGCTATCAGATCTTGAAGCCCCGGTAACGGGGCTTTTTTTATTGCCCTTCATGTTGTCCTTTGCTGCTTCTTTCGTCCATGCTACATTCGCTCAACTAAGCCGCAATCAAATGATTTACTTTTCTACCCCCTACGCCTTCGATAAAAAATTAGCCCTCGCCTACGACCGCGAATTTCAGCGCCTCCCGAATCCCGACGACTGGCTCGCCATAATGGATGGCGACATCGCTTTCCTGCGCGCCGATTTCGGCCACCATATCCAGGAATACATCGATAAATATCCCGGCACCGGAATGTTTACCTGTTACGCAAGCCGGTGCCATTACAAATACATCATTCCCCGCGATGGAAACGATAAATCTGCCGATATACTCTTCCATAAGCGAATAGCCGAATCTCATGCAGCTAACCTCCGCCTCGAGGTAAAACCGCTCGCCGGCAACATCACCGGGCACCTTATGGTTATCCGTAAAGATATCTGGCAACGCATACGCGCCTATGTGCTTAAACGTACCAAAAACGAAACCATCGAGGCTGTCGATACTTCCATCGGGCTGGCCCTGCACGCCGAAAAACTCCCGATCCTTCTTATGAGGGGTATTTACGTTTTTCATTATTGCCGCCTCAAAGAGGGATATAAATCCCGCGCTCACCTGGGCTATCACTCCTTTATCAATATTATTACCCCTTGTGCGCGCCCCGAAAACCTCCACAAAATCGCCGAAAGCATCAATATCCCCAGGCGTATGTTCCGCTGGATTGTCGTTATCGACGCCGACCGCCCCGCCACCCTGCCCGATCTCCCTAAAAAGGCCGAAGTATATTATTTCAAGGACAACTCCCGTTCCGGTAACGGTCAGCGCAATTTTGCCCTCAACCTCATTACCCGCGAAACCCCCGCCAACGGCTTCGATAATTTTGTCTATTTCCTCGACGACGATACCCTCATGCACCCCGATTTTTACAATGCCGTCAATGGCGTAAAAAGCGACTTCATCCACTTCGATCAGCAGTTTCCCGATGGATCCCACCGCATTGGCGGCACCGTTAAAGTTAACCAGGTCGATAGCGGAAACGCCCTCGTCGCCCTCTCTCTTATCGGTAGCACCCGCTGGCGCTCCGATCTGTACAATGCCGACGGATTCTTCCTGCAGGCGTTGTTTGAAAAGGCAAAAGCGCCCGTTTATCTCAAAAAACACCTCTCAACCTATAATGCTCTCCGGCCATGATTGCATATTACACAACTTACAACGAAATCCACCTGCTTCCCCTGCAGCACGAATGGTGCAAAAACCAGGGCATTCAGATGTACGTGCTCGACAACTGCTCCAACGATGGCACCAAAGAATACCTCGAAAAACACAAAATCCGCCACCGTACCATCGATACCTGCGACGCCTTCGACCTCCGCCCCCTCCTCATTGAAATGACACGCCAGATCCACGCCGACAAACCCGATTGGTTCATTTACTCAGGCATGGATATGTTTTTCGTCACCAGCCGCCTTACCATCCCCCAGCTCGCTAATATGGCCGGCATCATGGGCTATAACATGATTACAATGGAGCAGATCACATTCTACCATACCCGCCCCGATATGGCCGATAAACCCGATCTGAATCCATTCCGGTCAAACTTCCACTTCCGGCCTAATAATATGCGCACATTTATCTCAGAGTATTGCCCCGAAATAAACATCAAACCCGACAACATCGTGCGCCCGAACCCCAGGCCGTTCACCGATAAACAGGGGCTTATCTGCGAAATGAACGCCGGAAAACCAATCGCCAACCGTATCGAAAACCTTAAACGTCGCCAAAAAGCCTGGGACAACGGCATGAACCGGAATCACGGCTCACATTACCGCACACTTGCCGCCCGTGGCTTTATATTCCCCGAATCCGAACAAACCGACATACGCACCATCCCCGAAAAATTTGCCCTATACCGCAAACTGCAAGCAGTCTATGAATAAAACTGATCTGGTATATATCCTCGGCTCAGGAAGCCAGTGGAACAACAACGAACTCCGCCTTTCCCTCCGCTCCGTGCATCAAAACCTTAAAGGCGTGGGTCGGATTTTTGTCGTCGGCGAAGATCCCGGATTCCTCTCCCCAAAAGTAACCCGCATTTATCACCCAGACGAAATAGGGCCTCACAACGCCGACGGAAACATGGCCCTCAAAATATTACGCGCCTGCCGCGAAAAAAGCCTCTCCGATAACTTCCTGTTTATGAACGACGATTTTATCATAAACAAACCGGTCGTGGCTGCTAATATCCCCTGGATGCACAAAGGAGATATGAAAGACCGGCCGCCCGGGTTTTGGGTTACGCAACCCTACCGCTTCCGCCTCCGCCGAACATTCGACACCCTCGCCATGCGCGGCCTGCCTACCATGCAGTACGACTATCACGCCCCTATGCTTATGAATAAGCATAAATTTCCCGAGGTCATGCAGCAGTACGACTTCCATTCCGATGTCGGACTCACCTTTCGCAGCCTCTACGGCAACACCCTCGGCCTGCCGGCTGATAATATAGCCGGCCGCAAGGTTACTATCTACAAACATTATACCCTCGCTCAGATCACCGAAAGGGTAAAGGACGCCATGTTTATCGGCTACAACGACCTGGGCCTCAACAGCGCTTTCAAGTTTTACCTCTTTTCCCGCTTCAATGAAAAATCGCCCTTCGAGGCTACGCCCGTTTCCGGCGATAAAGCCGAAGCCGTCGCCCGATGGGTGGCCTCCGGTCACGATTATGCCATCGGGGTTAAAGTCTTTGAAGAATTCTATCAGAAACGAAATGTTTCCCGCATATTCTCAAAGTACCGCTCCGACGTGCTCGACGCTAAACTTAAATTCAAACTCAACCGTTATATCTGCGAATTATGAAAACAAACATCAAAGAAATAGTCCTGGACTGGCTCAAAACCAAAAACTTCGACGAAGGCGTGGAAATCCTCTTCGCTTACCGCCCTCAAATGGCCCGCATCTTTCGCGGCCGTCAGAAAACCTATGCCGGCAAGCTGGAATATGAACTCAAAAAACTGGGCGGTATAGCCCGGCTGCAGGCCGTGGTGCATAATACCCCGGCCATAAAAACGCTTACCGCACAAACCGGCGATACAGAACCGCCTGCCCCGCCCGCCCCGCCTGTTAAAAAGGCAAAGAAAACAGCCGCCCCAAAAGCTCCTGGCACGAAAAAAGGGTCAAAGCCTGCCGCCCCGCCCAAAGCTCCGGCCACGGCCGCGGATATTCAACCCGATCCGGGCACTCACCCCCGCACCGATACCCCCGACTTTATCCGTAAAATCGTAAAGGAGCACGCCCGGCTCTTCAAACTGCGCTCTCAGCTCGACGATAAACGCGCCGCCATCCCCCAGAAGAATCACCCGAAACACAACAAAGACCGCAAGGTACTCTCCGAAAGCATACAGCAGATCTCCGGCCGTATCGAGCAGCTTTTCAACGCTAAGGAAGATTACTACGAAAAAGGCGTTAAACCCGATATGGCGTTGCTTTTCCCCGCCAAACCGGCCGAAGATCCTCAGCCCGATAAACCCGCTCCAAAAAAAGCCCGGAAATCAAAAAAGAAGTAAACCCCCTGCCCTATGCCACGCACACCCATCGATGAAGTCAACTACCAGCTCATAAAGGCCCACATCCTCACCCCGGCCGAATCGCCGCTCAACCCTGAGCAGCAGCAAATGTTCAACCGCATTTTGTCGGCGGCCAGGGTGCTCGATAAAAATCCGGTTACTAAACAGGCGGTGGCCCTGCACATGACCAAATACCCCGAGATAGGCCGGTCCCGCGCCTACCTCGACATCAGTATTGCCAAGCGCCTGTTCAACACCATTCACGAGTTTGATTTCGATTTCTGGCAAACCTGGCTTATCAACGATATTGTCGAAAATATCAAACGCGCGCGTACCTCCTCTCAGCCACACTCGCTCCGGGTTATCGCTATGGAGCACGCCAACCTGATAAAAGCACTCGGCAAAAAACCCGACGAGGTTCAGGATCCGCGCCTCACCGAGCAGCATCAGTTCTACATCCTCATTCAAAACAACAATCAGGAAATCAAACTCGACCTCTCCAAACTCAAAGACCTGCCCGAAGGTACCCTGCAGGATGCCGTGCGCGAATTAAACACCCTGCTCTTTTCCGGCCGCGAAATCGACGATTCTCAGGCCGATAAGCTCATGAAAACCTGATGCCATGAAACAAAAAAAATCATTTGAGATCCGCGACTGGCATATCAACGCGCTTATTTTCCTGGTTATCCTCGGTTTGGTTTTCCTGGCCCGGTTAGTCTTTAGCCTGGCATCGGCGCTTTATAAGTTGATATGATACAGGAAATACTTCACCTTAATAACCCTCAGCTGATCTCGGCCATCAATAACCCCAAAAGCCAGGTCGATATCTGGGGCCGTGGCACCGGTAAATCGTTCATCATCGGCTGGGAAATGAACAACATCATCCGGACAATGCCCCGGTCTATTTCTTCCATCACCGGGCAAACCTACGGCCAGCTGCTTACCCGGACACTGCCCAGCACTTTCAAATTCCTCGAGCAACTTGGCTACAAACGCTATGTACCGGGCGAAGGCGGCCATTACGTTATCGGCGAAAAACCCCCGAAGCACTTCCTTTCCCCTTACGAGCCGGTGCTGAACTACAAAAACTTTATCTCGTTCAGCAACGGAACCGGCTTCCTTATGCTCTCCCAGGAGCGTATGGGAAGCGCCCGTGGCCCGAATGTCGATCGCGAAATCGTCGATGAAGCCCTCACCATCAACAAAGAGCGCTACGATCAGGAAACATCCCCCACAAACAGGGGCAACGAGGAATATTTCGGGCTGCGAAGCGATAGCCCTGTGCGCATACATCATGGCTTCCGGTATGTAAGCTCCATGCCTTTTATGCCTGAGCAAAAGTGGCTGCTCGACTTCGCAAACTACTACGAAGAAGAAGCCGGCATCCGCCTTTTCGAGATATGGAACCGGATTGTTAAAATGCAGCTCGATCTTATTTCGGCCTTTAAAACCGAAGATCGGGCCGCCTTCAAGTCAATCTGGAACGAAATTATCCGCATCAAGCGCAAAATAGCGCCCTTTACCAGCCGCAACGGCGTGCTGTTTACCCTGGCCAATGCTTTCGACAATATCGAGAACCTGGGCATGAGTTACATCGTGCGCGAGTACGATAAACAGGCTTTGCTTACCTTCCTGATCGAAATCCTTAACTGGATAATCGATCGGGTCGAAAACTGCTATTATCAGCTCGAGGCGCAGCGGCACATCTATTACGACGCCTCGAACGATGCTTACATCCGGAGCGTGGCCGAATCAACAAACTACGACTTCGGCAAGCTCGAAAAATCCGATTCCCGCTTCGACCTCGACTGCAACCCCAACCAGCCCCTCGAGGTGGTCCCCGACTGGGGGGCGCGCATCAGCCTATTTTCCGTGGGCCAGGAGCGCAACTTTAACTTCGTCACCAAGATCACCGAGCCGGTCGATTGCGTAATCAATGAGTTCTACGTCAAGCCCGACGAATCTTCCGGCGTCATGATCGACGACCTGGTAGATCAGTTCTGCGCTTACTATGAGCATCATGCCAAAAAAGAGATTACCTATTTCCGCGACCGGTACGGAGATCACCGCCAGCCCAATGCCAAAAACTCAAAACCCTACAACGAGCAGGCCATCGACCGTTTTCTGCGAAACAAGTGGGTCGTGCGCGAAAGGGTGCATAAGGGCATGGAGCCGCCCCAGCACGAAAAATACCTGCTTTGGCTCAACATCCTCAAAGGCGATAACCCCGCCTTCCCGAAAGTAATTTTCAACGGGAAGAACTGTAAATACACGCTTATAAGCATGAGTAACACGGGCTTACGCGAGAGTAACGGCAAGTTTGAGAAGGATAAGCGCTCCGAGCAGCGCAAAAACGTGCTGCCCGAGGAAGCCACCCACTTCGGCGATGCCGTCGATAAGCGCATCTGGACCAAATACGGCCACCGACTGCATCGCTCCTCCACCTTTGTTGAGCCTCGTTTTTAGGCATTTTCCCATCCATTCTACCTGAATATGTAGCCGCTTGCAACCAGCAAGCGCTCAACCCCTTGCGCCTCTAAGCGCTTAAAAAGTGGCCGTTTTGGGTCCATTCATGTGTAAGATGATCCCGCGCGTGCCCTAAATATATGTTATGCGTGCGTGCGCGCGCGCCCGCGATATATGATTCGCGTGCGATTATAATCAGGCGCGCGATTATAATCAGGCGCGCCGGCGAGTACCATGTAAACGGCTTATTTAGAAACATTTCAAATAGCAGTAAGCAAAGCGCTGAATAACAAGCGGTTAAGCCCTGGCAAAAAAATAATACTTGACAAAAGCAGACAAAGGACAGTAACTTTGTCCCTGTAATACGGCGAAGCCCCGGCCGTAACGGGGTAAACATTTAAACCACTATAAATCAAAACGTTATGAACACAAATGAAGCGATTGCCTATGTTAAAACACTGAAAATCAGTGATGTAGAAAAATCAAACCTGTTAACTGCCTTAATTAAGGCAAGCGGGCACGAAAAGCAAACCGTAATTACTAAAGCAGCAGCAGCCCCGGCCAAAGCAGCAGCCCCGGCCGAACGTTTTTCATTTTACGAACGTATGCAGCAGGCCAAAGCAGCCAAAGCAGCAGCAGCAGCAGCCCCGGCCAAAGCAGCAGCCCCGGCCAAAACGGCCAAAGCAGCCCCGGCCAAAACGGCCAAAGCAGCCCCGGCCAAAACGGCCAAAGCAGCCCCGGCCAAAACGGCCAAAGCAGCCCCGGCCGAAATTCAAATAATTAATTACTCTGAAAAATCGTTTGCCGTTATTGGTGACACTAAACCAATTAAGGACGTATTAAAAGCGTTGAACGGCCGTTTTAATGCTTTCCTGAATGTAAACGGTAAAAAGGTCCCCGGCTGGATATTTGGAATTAAACATTTGCCCGATGTTAAGGCAGCTTTGCAGTAAACAGTAACACAATTTAGTAAACAGCCGCAATATTGCGGCTGTTTTTTTTTGCCTGCCTGCCTGTAATCCGGTCTGCCTGCCTGCCTGCCTGTAATCCGATCTGCCTGCCTGTAATCCGATCTGCCTGCCTGCCTGCCTGTAATCCGATCTGCCTGCCTGTAATCCGGTCTGCCTGCCTGCCTGCCTGTAATCCGATCTGCCTGCCTGTAATCCGATCTGCCTGCCTGTAATCCGGTCTGCCTGCCTGCCTGCCTGTAATCCGGTCTGCCTGCCTGCCTGCCTGTAATCCGATCTGCCTGCCTGTAATCC
>JBFWIG010000038.1:0-12249 GCA_050256115.1 Bacteroidales bacterium
TGGTGTTAGAAATTACATACTCCAGATGGGGCTGATGCGCCAGTGCCAAAAAGTCGTTATAACGGGTAAAGGGATTCAGCCCACGGGTCACCGCCCTGCAGAGATAGTTGCTTTTAGAGGGTTTGCCCTCCTGATATCCCTGTAAACAGACAGTGTAGCAACATTGTTGGGCATCGAATGCCTCAATATTGCCATCAGCAATGGGTTGCACCATCACAATACCAAAATCGGTTTCCAGTTTCTGATTCATTTCGGAGAACATCCATCCGCAAAAAGAGCGGAGAAAATTTCCCTGACCAAATTGGAGTACCCTCTCAACCAGAGGCTTCTGCAAAGGCTTTTGCAGGTGAAGAACAGATTGTAAAAGAGGAGGTTGCATAAGCAATAAAATTAAGTAACGGGTCGCATCCGCCGTAAAGCAGCGGCTGTATATGAATTTTCAGAAAGTAGTAAATCGTCGGGAGTCCCGGTAAAGAGCAGCGAACCGCCCTCCTCGCCTCCCTCAGGACCCAGATCTATCACCCAATCGGCCGATCGGATTACATCCGGGTGGTGTTCGATAACAAGCACGGAGTGCCCTTTGGCAATTAAAGCATGAAACGCTTTGAGGAGCGTTTGGATATCGTGAAAATGGAGACCGGTTGTGGGTTCATCAAAGATAAAGAGGGTGGGCGAACCCGACTTCTCCTTGCCCAGAAAAGAGGCCAGTTTAACCCGCTGACTCTCTCCTCCACTCAGACTGCTCGACGACTGACCCAGCTTTACATAGCCCAGGCCCACCTCTTCGAGCGGTTTCAGGCGTTCAACGATCTTCTTCTCTAGCGTTCCCTTTCGGGCCGAGAAGAATTGTATGGCTTCGTCGACAGTCATCTCCAGCACATCGAAGATAGAACAATCACGGTATTTCACCTCCAGTATCTCCTCCTTAAACTTCTTCCCCCCACACGCTTCGCAGGTAAGCAGCACATCGGCCATAAACTGCATCTCTACTTTAATAACCCCCTCTCCCTGACACTCTTCGCACCGGCCCCCTTCAATATTGAAGGAGAAATGGGTGGGCTTAAATCCCGACTTTACGGCATGAGGTTGTTCGGCAAACAGTTTACGGATCTCGTCGTAGGCCTTCGAATAGGTAACCGGATTAGAACGACTGGAACGCCCGATCGGATTTTGGTCGACACACTCCACCCCCTCGAGCGAGTCGAGGTCGCCCTCCAGCGGCAATCCCGCTTCGCCCCGTTCTGTGGGGCCCGAATAGTAACGTTGAAGCGCCGGGTAGAGCAGCCCCTTTACCAGGGTTGATTTGCCCGATCCGCTCACGCCTGTTACCACGCAAAGTAGATTAAGGGGGAATTGAACGGTAAGATTTTTTAGGTTGTTCTCCCGAGCCCCTCTATACGCAATAAAATTGCGCCAGGGGCGACGCACTTTGGGCAACTCCACACTTCTGCGGCCGGTTAGATAGTCGGCTGTGAGACTGCGTGTAGCCCCCTCCATCTCCGATACAGTGCCCTGAAATACCAGTTCGCCCCCCAGCCTGCCTGCTAAAGGCCCGATATCGATAATCTGATGGGCCGCACGCATAATCTCTTCATCGTGTTCAACCACCAACACGGTGTTTCCTAACGAACAAAGATGTTTTAATACACCAATCAGCCGTTCGGTATCGCGCGAATGGAGCCCGATACTCGGTTCATCAAGCACATAAAGCGAACCTGTAAGATTGCTGGCCAGCGAAGTAGAGAGATTGATTCGTTGCGACTCTCCACCGGAAAGGGAAGAGGATAACCGATTCAAGGTGAGGTAACCCAACCCCACATCCACCAGATAGGTAAGCCGGTTGCGTATCTCAAGCAGTACCCTCGATGCCACCTCCTGTGTAGGTTCTTCGGGTCTCCATGCATTGAACCACTCCAAAAGACGCGAAACCGGCATACGAACCATCTCAGGCAGAGTCATGCCTTGAACCTTCACGTAAGAGGCCTCCCTCTTCAGCCGACCGCCCTTACATTCGGGACAGAGGGTCTTCCCGCTGTAGCGGGCAATCATAACCCGGTATTGTATCTTATATTTTTGCGATTCGAGCATCTCAAAGAAGGGGTAGATTCCGGTAAAGGCGCTGTTCCCATTCCAGAGAAGCTCTCTTTGTTCTTCTGTAAGAGATTGGTACGCTCTATGAATAGGAAAGCCCAAAGAGGAGGATGCATGAATCAGTTCCTGCTTAAAGCGGCTCATACTCTCTCCGCGCCAGCAAACAATGGCATCGTCGAACACCGAACGGGTAGGGTCGGGAACCACCAGATTCTCGTCGATACCCACCACTCTTCCGTAGCCCTGACACTTGGGGCAGGCACCATACGGGTTGTTAAAGGCAAACATATGTACATTGGGCTCCTCAAACTGTATTCCGTCGGCTTCGAAACGCGACGAAAAGGTGAGCAGTTGGGTAGCCTCAGGGCGGAAAACACGTAAAATACAGCTGCCTCCCCCCTCATTAAAGGCCGTCTGAGCCGAATCGGCCACCCGTTCCAGCACATCTTGCGAAGTGGAGACCCGAAGCCGATCGAGGATAACCGAAATCTCATCGCGGGGTGTAAATTGGCGGTTTTCCGAGAGAAGATCCTCCACCCTGAAAAGCTCCCCGTTTACTTCGCAGCGGGTAATCCCCTGCGTTGCCAGAAGTTGCAGCCAGGCCGGCAAACGCCCATCCTGCCGGTGCTGCAGCGGGTAGAGAATCATCACCTGCGTATCGGGGGGGAGTTCCATAAAGGCATTCACCACATCGGTAACCGAATGTTTTTTAACCGGCAGGCCCGAAACGGGCGAATAGGTAATACCGGCCCTGGCAAAAAGCAACTTCAGATGATCGTAGATTTCGGTCGATGTTCCCACAGTAGAACGGGGATTGCGACTGTTAACCTGCTGCTCAATGGCTATGGCCGGCGGAATGCCGCGCACAAAATCGACCTCCGGCTTGTGAATACGTCCCAAAAACTGACGGGCATAGGCCGAAAGGCTCTCTACGTATCGCCTCTGACCCTCAGCATAAATGGTATCGTAGGCAAGCGAGCTCTTACCGGAACCGCTCAATCCGGTGATTACCACAAAGCGGTTTCGGGGAATTACCACGTCGAGGTTTTGCAGATTGTTGACCCGGGCCCCCTTAACAACTATATTTTCGCCAGAGTGGTCCATATGAGGAGATAAGGTAATTAGTGCGGAGAATGTAGGTAAATGCGCTGTAAAAGTACGCATTTTTGGCGGCAATAATTTTTTGACGGTCGTTGGAACAAAGCAAAAAAAACCTTTACTTTGAATAATCAATTCACTGAACCCTAAAAGAGACCTGCCTATCGGAGCAATTCTACGCACGCATTCTATAAATCACGAAGTGTAATGAATATGCTCATATCCGATAGGGAGCTGCTCCGCAACTATGTTGCCGGCGATCTCTCCGCCATGGAGACTTTGGTAACCCGTTATCAGTCTAAAGTCTATAACTATATCCGTTTTACCCTCCGCAATCCGACGATGGCCGATGATGTTTTTCAGGAGACCTTCCTGAAAGCGATTCGTTCTGTACTCGACGGAAAATACAAAGAGGACGGCCGTTTTCTGGCATGGCTTATCCGTATTGCCCACAACCTGATTGTCGACAGCTACCGGCAGGAGAAACAGATGCGCTGTCTCCCCCAGGCGCAGTGCGAGCAGGAGCTGGCCAACTCGCGAAACTATGCCGAAGAGAGCAGAGAAGAACAGTGGATTGCCATTCAGGAGAGGAGTACGCTGCGCAGAATGGTAAATGCGCTTCCCCTCGAACAGCGGGAGGTGATTATTCTCCGCCATTACGTGGGGCTCTCATTTAAAGAGATAGCACGCGAAACCGATGTCTGTATTAATACAGCTTTGGGCCGGATGCGATACGGATTGCTAAACCTCCGAAAAATGATGGAGAAAAAAAATGCCCTCGAAAACGCTGAAAAAGAGGGTGGCATAAAATAAAGAGAGAATGGCGTCGTTATATATACACGAGCAAACCTCAACGCGCCGCCTATGACTAAATTCAACCTGAACCCGGGGAGAGATCTGCCTCCCAAACAGCCTCAGATGTCACTCTCCCTGCCAGCCACTTCGCCCGGCAGGCTGTGTGCGATGTTGGCTGCCGAAGCGGTACCTGTACCGGAACCGCTCACATGCGCTGTAATTCGGATGGCCTCAGCCTGGCTGCTCACCTCTACTTTGCAGGAGCGTAAAAATTGACCGTCTTCTCAATGGCCTCTCTGCACACTTCGCAAAACTCCGCTTCGTTGCTCTTCATACGGCAGTTGAAGGCCGGACGGTAAACTCCTTTTGCCACATATCCGCCCCCCTCAAACACACCGGTACGCAAACGATGGGTTTCGGTATCGGGCGTGGGAATAGGTGTGGAGGCATCGAGAAGATGACGCCACTTGGCACCGAAGTTCACCAAGGTGGTAAGATTGGGCTCCCAGGGTTCTGTTTTCAGATTGTAGAAATCCTGATAGGCCACTTCCGAAGCGTAGTATTCATCGCCCAGCCCCACCAGGCTATGCCCCAGTTCATGCACAAAAACGGGGAATGACCGATCGTTACGGGCGGCACTCAATCCGTAAAAGTTGTAGATCCCGCCTCCGCCATACTTGTCGGTATTCACAATCACGTAAACCGCATCGACAGGCGTCTCAGAAACAGCATCGCGAATGGCGGTGAAGCAGGGCGTGGTAAGATAGCGTTCCACATCAAAGGTATAGAAGGTGCTGTTTAATGCGGTATTCTTCCATTCGTTACGACCCGGGTTGGCGGTACCGCTCTCTTTCGAAATGGCCCCTACAGCCCATATATTAAACCGGCTCTTCAGATGCGAATAGGGCTCTACCGAAAAGAGATAGTCGGCAAACTTATTTGCATCGGCAATAAACTGCTCCTGTTGACTTTCGGTGTAGCCTTCGGCCACAAAGACCAAATCGAGATGGTTTTCCGGATTACCATTGTAGAGCAGGCGGGTAACCGCGAAATCATTCAGTTTTCCCCGCTCAATAAATTTGGAGGCAGGGTCTATTTCGGTAGAGAAAAGCGGTTCGAAGGCCATGGTTGTCCGGTTTCGCTGAAGCAGCTCAAAACGAACCGATGCCTTGGGATAGGGAAACGAGAGCGAATGGGGATACTCCCTTCGGGTGATACCGGCCTCGGCCGTGGTACGCCACTCCAGAAACAGCGAGGAGAATCCGGTGGAGAAAAGCAGCTTACCACTGGCTTTATCGTAAATCCGGCAGGCATACTCGCCAAAATTGAAGGGGGAGATCAATCCGTTTCGGGGCCCTGCCCAGTGGGGTTCCTCACGCATTCTGCCCGCATAAACGGTTTGCCCGGCTGCATCGCCCCCGATACTAAAATCGAAACGCAACGCTTTGGGTTGGAACCAGGTATCGAAATCGACAGTTTGGGCAGCTGCAGTGGTATGCAACAAACAGCCCAAAATCATGAGAAGCGAAAGCCGAAATAAAATGCGCATAACAAATTACTCTTTAGGATTATAGCTGATCTCCAAAACCCGGGTGGTTTCGGAGGTAACTCTGAACCGATGATCAATACGTAACCCCGCAATCCAGACAATGTCATTGCCGGAAGCCAAAATCCAGAGACTCTCCTTCTCTGGCAGAGAGAGCTTCTTATCGGTAAAAAAGTCACTCAGTTTTTTCATAGAGTGCATACCCAACGGCATAAAATAGTCGCCCGTACGCCATCTGCGCAGCAATAGCGGAAAGAGTAGTTTATCGCGGTCAAAACAGGCAATGCCCTTTTCGGGCGAGGGGATATAGTCTTCGGGCTTATCAAAAACCCGCAGATCCCACTCCACAGGCTCGTCTACTCTCCCTTGCTCCTCTTCCAGATAGTAGACCTTTGTGGAGGGGGTTGATTTCCTTTCTAAAACAAGGGTATCTCTATGAGCCACCAATCGGTGGGTTGCACTCAAAAATTGCTTTCCCGACATGCCGTTCCAAGCGTTGAGAATCTGGCCGGGAAGATGGCGGGAGAAGCCGTAATGGCGAAGAATTTCGAATAGCAGAGTGGCCGGAGCCGGCGACGCCAGTAAGGCGGGCAACGAAATATGCACCCGGCCGTCGCGCAGTGTCAGTACTTCATCGGTGTGGCGCTGAACAGCGTCGTCATAAAGGAGCATCGCTTCGCGGAACCGCGTTATATTTTCTGCCATCACCTCGCCAAAGGAGGGCCACTGGGCATATAAAGCCGACAGCACGTTGTGTCGGAGGAAATTGCGGGAATATTTATCCGAAAGATTACTGCTGTCTTCCCGAAACAGAATTTCCTGCTCGCGGGCAAAGGAGGCTATCTGTTGGCGGGTTGCAAAGAGAAGGGGCCGGATGTAGAAGTCTTGTGCCTCATCAATCCCGCAAAGTCCCTGCAGACCGGTTCCGCGCAACAGATTCAGGAAAAAAGTTTCGATATGGTCGTCGCGTTGATGAGCAATGGCTACTTTATGATACTGTTGCTCAGCACGAAGCGTCTCGAACCATTGGTAACGAAGGGTGCGGGCCGCCATCTGAATGGAGAGGCCGTTTTTTCGGGCATAAGAATCAGTATCGAACTGCCGGCAGAAGAAGGGAATCCCCATTGCCTCAGCCTGTTGCTGCACAAACAGCGCGTCGCTGTCGGACTCTTGGCCTCTCAGTCCAAAATTGCAGTGTGCCACGCCACAGGTAATCCCGGAGTGGTGCAGCAGCCAAAGTAACACCATAGAGTCGACGCCTCCGCTCACGGCCACCAGAACGGTTTGCGATGCATCGAAGAGCTGCCTCTCCCTGTTATATGTTCGAAATTGTCGGAGCATGGAGATCACAATAGCGATTGGCACCGAATGCCAATCAAAAATAGACTATTTAGAACGATTGACCATACTATTTGCAATAAATTCGAGCAGTTCGTCGCGCCCCCTGTTTTTTGCCGCCGACGTAGAGAAGAGGGGAGGCAGGCTCTCCCAGGTTTCTAACACCCGGTTGCAGAATTTCTTTTGATTTTTGTGCAGTTCGGCTTGCGAAATTTTGTCCGATTTGGTAAAGACAAAGGCTATCGGGACACCCAGTTCGCCCGCCCAATTCACAAAAAGAAGATCTATTTTTTGCGGCTCCAGCCTGCCATCCAACAGTACAAAAAGAGTGTGGAGATTGTCACGTTTTGCCACATACTCCAGGATGGTTTTACTGAATGTTTCGCGTTCGCGCTTCGAGACCCGTGCATAGCCATAGCCGGGCAAATCTACCAGGTACCAGAGTCCGTCTATCGAAAAGTGGTTGATAAGCCGGGTTTTCCCCGGTGTAGAGGAGGTCTTGGCAAGGCCTCCCACTCCGGCAAGCATATTGATAAGCGACGATTTTCCCACATTCGACCTCCCTATGAAGGCAAATTCGGGGAGATCCGGCGGAGGACACTCCTTAATGGTGGGACTGCTTTTGAGAAAGGCTGCCTTCTTAATCTGCATGGTAAACCGGATTAGATATATAGACCTCCAGACAGGTGGCAGTGGGCGAAGGGACAAGTGTCCACTGTTTTAACTGTGCCGGCATTAACAACGTCTCTCCCGCGAAGAGAATTACCGGATGCTGCCGGGGAAGATCAAACCGCACCAGCCCTTCGGTACAAATATAGATAACAAAACTGTCGATCTCAGAAAAGTCACAGGGCACGGGGCGGTCGGACGAAATCACTCTTGTGGTAAACCAAGGGGTATCGACAGCGGTTACCGCCCGGTTGGGAATCCTTTCGTAAAGCGTTCTGGCATTATCCACCGCCGTGAAGTCGATGGCATCGAGGGCCTCTTCGGTATGCAGCTGCCTGCCTTTCCCGTTGGCATCTACTCGATTCCAGTCGAAGATACGATAAGTGATATCTGAAGTTTGCTGAATCTCTGCCACCAGAACCCCGGCTCCAATGGCGTGCACCCTGCCTGCCGGCATAAAAAAGATATCTCCCTTTGCAACCGGCTCGGCATGAAGCACCGATACCAGCGTTCCCTCTTCGACATGTTTTTGGCACAACGCTTTGGTGAGCGGTTGATTGAACCCGGAGATCAACTCCGACCCCGGATCTGCGTGGACTACATACCACATCTCGGTTTTCCCGAAAGAGTTGTGCCGCTCTTTTGCCAACGCGTCGTTGGGATGTACCTGAACAGAGAGTGCCTCGGCAGCATCGATAAACTTAATGAGCAGCGGGAACTCCGCACCAAACCGTTCGTAGACGGCATCGCCCAAGAGGTCGCCCATATAGATATCTGATAGCTCCTGCAGGGAATTCCCGGCCAGGTGTCCTTCCGAAACCACCGAGATATCGCCTTCAACACCCGATATCTCCCAACTTTCTCCGGCACGAATGGCGGTAGGAACCTCCTTTTCGAGCAACGCATAAAGTTTGTCGCCGGCCCAGATCCGGTCTTTAAAAATGGGATAAAACTTGAGAGGATATAAGCTATGTTCCATACTAGAGATAAGATTATTAGGGTAAAGGAGTAGAAAAAAGCGCACCACGAATCCTGGCTTCTACCCATTCCGGCGCGTCGGCATGAAGCCAATGGCCTGCCTCCTCACAGACATGCAGGCAGGCCTGCGGAAAATGGCGTGCTATATAGTCGGTTTCGGCCTCACCGATGTAACCGCTTCTCGCCCCCTTCAGAAAGTGAAGAGGCAACGCAGAGGGGATGGCATCGGGCAAAAAGTGCTCCATGCCATTCACAATATGGGGAAGGGCTTTTTGCAGCAGATGCGGATTGAGTCGCCAGCCCCACTCTTTCCCTTGGGTACGATAGAGATTCTTTAGCAAAAACCGGCATAGTGCCGGATCGGCAATATAGCTTGCCAACTGTTGTTCGGCCTCCTCTCTGGAGGTGAGGCGGGAGAGATCAATGCTGAGTAATCCCTGCATGATATTCAGATGGGCCGTTACGTGTGCCGAACTTTGGGTAAGTTGCGCATAGTGTACAGGGGCAATGTCGGCAATAATCAGGCCTGCTGCCACTTGCGGAAAAGATGAGGCAACCTGCAGGGCAACTTTTCCCCCCATAGAGTGGCCCAAAATCCAGGGCGAAACCAACCCGTGAGCATCTATAAACGCAGAAAGATCGTCGGCCATGGCCGGATAGGTATGTTCGGACGAATGGGGCGATCTACCATGGTTCCGCAGATCGGGCATCCACACTTCGCACAGATCCGATAAGCGGTTGGCCAGGGTCATCCAATTATCGCCCGAACCATAGAGGCCATGGAGAAGAATGAGCGGTATTCCTTTGCCAACACGTCGGAAAGCCAGTTGCATCAGGGAAGTACAATTTGGTGCAGATATGCTTGTATGCTCTTTTCCAGACCCATATAGAGGGCATCACATATCAGGGCATGCCCAATCGAGACCTCATCAATATATGGGATTCGTTCCAGCAGATAGTGCAGATTTTCCAGACTCAAATCGTGTCCGGCATTCAGACCCAGACCCAGGCGGCGTGCTGTGGCAGCTGCCGAAAGATAGGGATTAACGGCCGCTTCGCGATCTACCGGAAAACCTGAAGCATAGGGTTCGGTATAGAGTTCTACCCGATCGGCCCCGATAAGCGCAGCGCCCTCAATCATAACCGGATCGGGATCTACAAAGAGAGAGGTACGTATACCGGCACGCTTAAAAGTTGCAACCACATCCGTAAGGAAAACACGGTTTTTCACGGTATCATAACCGGCATTCGAGGTGATCGCATCGTGCGAATCGGGAACCAGGGTAACCTGATGGGGCTTCACCTCCAATACCAGATCTACAAACGCATGAATGGGGTTCCCCTCCATGTTAAATTCGGTGGTAAGCAGGTTTCGCATTTCGCGTACATCTCGATACCGGATATGTCGCTCATCGGGCCTGGGATGAACAGTAATTCCCTGAGCGCCAAAACTTTCACAATCCAAAGCTGCCTTAACCACATCGGGAAGCCTGCCCCCCCGGGCATTCCGGAGCGTAGCAATTTTATTGATGTTAACACTTAACTTTGTCATGACACGGTTTTGATTGTGTTTCCGTATGCAAAAGTAAACCTTTCAGTTGGTTAATTCCCTATTTTTGCAAAAAGAAGAGAGCTATGCTGGCCAAAGATCTGTTATCCGACGAAATTCCTACCCTCAAAACATCCGATACTGCACTTGAGGCGCTTTGGATTATGGAACAGTCGAAAGTTTCGCAACTCCCTATCGTTGAGGATGGTCGATTTCTGGGATTGCTCTGCGAAAATGATATTTTCGATTTGAGCGAACCGGGCGAACCCATCGGGAAGCTCTCTTTATCGCTCTTTAGCCCCTTTATTGGCGGACAACAACATATCTACGAAGCCATCGATATGATGTCGAATTTGAAACTCTCGGTTTTGCCGGTGCTCGATTCACAGCAGCTCTACATGGGATCTGTTGCGCTCCCGAAACTGGCCGAATATATGGGGCGGCTCTTTGGCATGCAGGTACCCGGCGGAATTCTTGTGCTGGAGGTAAACCCTTTCGACTACTCTCTTGCCGAAATTGCACGCATTGTAGAGAGCAACGACGCCAGGATTACCAGTATGTACATCACCTCCCCTCCCGATACCCAAAAACTGGAGATTACCCTCAAGATAAATCGCGAAGATCTTACCTCGGTTATCCGCACCTTTGTTCGATATGAGTATCTGATTAAAGAGACACATATCAGCACCGATAAGATGGACGAAATTTACAAGAATCGGTTTGAACAGTTTATGACATACCTAAACATCTGATTATGCGCACCGTAGCTCTTTTCAGTAAAGCTTTCTATAAAGGTTATATGGTTTCAGTCAATGAGATCATGGACAAACTGGCCTCGTTCGATACCGACGTCTATATGTACCTGCCTCTCTACCAATTTCTCACGGAAAATGGGCACCCCCCTGTGAGGGTAAAAGGTTTTTTTAGCCGTCACAGCGAATTACCCCCGGAAACCGATTTTCTGATCAGTCTGGGAGGCGACGGAACGCTTTTAACCGCGCTATCGATTGTTAGAGATTCCGGTATCCCGGTGGCAGGAATCAACTCGGGTCGCCTCGGGTTTTTGTCGAGTACCTCTCTGGAGGAGTATGAGGCGCTTCTCGACGGTTTACACAACGGAACCGCACCCATCGAAGAGCGTTCGCTCATAGAGTGGGTAAATGAGGAGGGACAGATGGGACCCGATGGATACCACGTTGCCCTCAATGAGATTACACTGCAAAAGTTTGGAACCCCGTTGATGACAACCCATGTCTATTACAACCAGGAATTTCTGAACAGCTATTTTTCCGATGGGGTGATTATGGCCACCCCCACCGGATCTACTGCCTACTCTCTGAGTACGGGCGGACCTATCCTGACGCCCGATGCCAAAAACTTTATTTTGAGCCCCATATGCGCACACAATCTGAATGTGCGTCCGTTGGTGATTCCCGACAACGTAGCGTTAACGCTACGCACCGAATGCCGCAACAAACGGTTTATCATCACCCTCGACTCCTTTTCGCTTACCTGCGACAGTTCGCAAACCATACAAGTTAAAAAGGCCCCGTTTTCGTTACGACTGGTAAAACCCTCGCAGGGCTATTTCTGCACCTTACGCAACAAGCTGATGTGGGGTGCCGACGCCCGAAGAGGATAGGGCGTAGGCACAATCAAAAAACAAAGAAAATTTATCAGAAAAAAGAGATAGTTGCTTGATTCTTATCGATAGATTTGTGTAAACATCCCTATTGTTCACCAATCATTCAACGAATCATGGCATCTCCTTCGTTTCTGGCATTCGACCTGGGGGCAACCAGCGGTCGTGCCATTCTGGGCACACTCTCTAACGGAAAACTTATCACTAAAGAGCTGCTTCGGTTTCCCAACCGGATGTTGCAACTCAACGGACATTATCATTGGAATATTTTCGGGCTCTTCGAGTCGCTCAAAGAGGGTTTAAAGGCATGTGCTTCCGAGAAGGCCGACCTCCGCGCTATCGGTATCGACACCTGGGGTGTTGATTTTGCCTTTGTAGGTGCCGACGGCGCGCTGATGGGGCTGCCCTTTGCCTACCGCGATCCCTATACCGACGGAATGCCCGAAGCCTTCTTCCGTCTGATTCCCCGTAAGGAGGTTTACCGTATGACAGGTATTCAGATTATGAATTTTAACAGTCTGTTCCAGCTCTTTGCCCAGTCAA
>JBFWIG010000039.1:0-12126 GCA_050256115.1 Bacteroidales bacterium
GCACTTCTCACAAGATTATCAGAAGCGGAAGAGCTTTACACTCTCACAGGTGCGATACCTGCCTAAGAGGGAGGGAGAACCCCGGATATACGATCCGTCGAATCTGTCGGCCAGTTACTCCTTTAATGAAAGCTATGCCCGGAACCCCAATACAGCGTATAACCGACAAACCCAAACCGGAGGCGGTTTGAGCTACAATTTTGCGGGAAATGCCAAACCCATTTATCCGTTCGAGGCATCGACAACGCTCAACCAGGGCCTCTTTGCCCTGATCAAAGATTTTAATATCAACTATATACCTTCTAACCTACTGGTTAAAACCGATTACAGCCGGATACGCAGCGAGATTAAGTACCGCGACATCAACAATCCGCACAATCTGATGTTGCCCATAGAGAGCGAGATTTATACCAATACCCGTTTTTATCAATGGGCGCACGATGTTACCAAGGGGCTGCATATCGATTTTGCGGCTACCAATCTGGAACGACTCGACGACACGGAGATCTTCCTCCAGGATTATATGAAGACCTCCTACGAGCTCTTCAAAGATGAGGTGAGCCGAAGCGTGAAGAGAGCTACCAATACCACCCAGTATTTCCACGATCTTCGTCTCAACTACACCCTTCCCATACAGAAAATTCCGCTGCTCGACTGGACCTCCCTTTCGCTCTCGTATGTGGCTTCGTACGGCTGGGATGTGGGGCCGCTTATGCCTGCCGAAACCAGCATAGGAAATACCATCAAAAACTCGCAGAGTATCCAATGGACGGGCGAGGCCTCATTGGTATCGCTCTACAACAAAATCCCCCTTCTACAAAAGTTGCATCAAAGCGAGGGCACTTCTGTGGCCAAAAAAGCGGTCTCGTACACCAAAGAGCGGGTACGTTTCAAAGCAGGAGAGAATCTGCCGGTTAATCACCAACTGGGAACCACCTCACCCAAAGTGACGGTTCTGGACGGAACGGGACAAAAGATCGACAGCATTGCCGTACGGGTTATCAATGCCAACAGAATTGTGTTGGTAAGCCGATTCGACATCACAAATGCCCGCGTTGAGGTAACCGGACAAGGCACCTCTACAACTGAGATCCCGTTAAACCGCGGCGCCGTTGCCGGTCTGCGGCTGCTGACTATGGTTAAATCGGTTTCGCTCACCTTCTCCGAAACCAATGGGATTAATCTGCCCGGTTATATGCCGGTAACCCGGATGCTGGGAATGGACGGTTCGGCCCCCGGATTCGGGTTTGTGTTTGGGGCCCAGGACAAAAACTTTGCGGCTAAGGCCGCCGAAAAGGGGTGGCTCACCAAGAGTCAGGCGCAGAATATGCCGTTTGTGATGGCGCATAACGAAAATTTCGGCATCAGAGCCACGCTCGAACCGATAAAGGGGTTGCAGGTGATTCTTTCGGGGAACCGCGCTTACTCGAACAATATCCGGCAATACTACACCGCCAATGCAAACGGCGATTTCCCCGACTCTACCCGCAATACCCGCGAAAGCGGAAATTTCAGCATGACCTTTGTGGCCATTGGGAACAGTTTTGAAAAGTTCAGTAAATCGGATGGGTATAGCTCGGCTGTCTACGAAAAATTTAAAGCCTATCGAAGCCAGATTGCCTCCCGGCTTGCCGCTCAGCGACAGGCTGCCAACCCGAACTACCGACCCGACATCCACCCCGTTACCGGCGAAACGCTTACCGACGGAAGCAAAAACGGGTATGGGCTCAATTCGCAAGATGTACTGATTCCCGCCTTTTTGGCTGCTTACGGAGGTGTTTCTCCGCAGAAGATCAGCCTCGACCGCTTTCCCTCTATTAAACATATCCGCCCCAACTGGACCATTCGTTTCGACGGTTTGATGGCACTGGACTTCTTCAAAGAGCATTTTACATCGTTTATTATTTCGCACTCCTACAAGGCCACCTATTCGCTGGGCAACTACCAAACCAACATAGCATACGACGACATGTGGTCGGTATTACGCGAGGCCCGCGACCTGCGCTATAACTTTATCCCCCGTTACGACGTATCGGGCATCACCCTTACCGAACAGATAGGGCCTTTGGGTTCGATCGATATCACCTGGAAGAACCATCTTTCTACACGTATCAGTTACACCACCGGACGAACGCTGAATCTGAGCTTTTCCAATTATCAGATGACCGAGGCCCGCACACAGGAGCTCTCTATGGGCGCCGGGTACCGAATAGACGGGGCGAAACTCTTTGTGAGGACAGGAAGCGACTCGAAGAAAAAACTGGAGAATAATCTGAACCTGAATGCCGATTTCTCCATCAGGAATAACCGACAGCTCATTCGCAGGCTCGACGAAGATGTGCCTCAACCCTCTACCGGTCAGAAAATTGCATCACTGAAATTGTCGGCCGATTTGCAGATTAACCAAAGTCTGAGCGTAATGGCCTTTTACGACCGGATTGTGAATACCCCCTTTGTTTCTACCAGTTTTGCCACCACCAACGCCAATATCGGGGTAAGTGTGCGGTTTACGCTGATTCAGTAAGCCGGCCCGTATTCGGGTGCCACCATATGCTTTTCAACATGTAAGTGAGCCTTTACCACTTTACGAAAAAGATTACCTTTGCCCTACGATAAATTTGGCCCGGGCGGGCTTCCGATAAGAAACTAATCATTTTGCTATGAATATACCTGCCGATTTGAAGTATACCCGCGAACACGAATGGATCAGAATCGAAGGCAACACCGCCATCGCGGGGATTACCGATTTTGCCCAAAAAGAGTTGGGCGACATTGTCTTTCTGGAGATTGAAACGGTTGATGAAGATCTGGAAAAAGAGGAAATCTTTGGCACGGTCGAAGCGGTTAAAACGGTATCCGATCTCTTTATGCCGGTAACCGGAAAGGTGCTTGAGGTGAACCCCCGATTGGAGGAGTCGCCCGCGCTGGTAAACAGCGATCCCTACGGTGAAGGGTGGCTGATCAAAATTGAAGTTGCCGACCCCTCCGAACTCGAAGAACTGCTATCGGCTAACGACTACGCCGCACTGATAGGTGAGTAATCGGAAAAATAAATTTCTGCTCCATGGCAGCACCCTCCGCGGGCCTGGTGGAAACACCACTCATGAAACAGTACATCTCGCTTAAATCGAAACACCCCGAAGCCATTTTGTTGTTCAGGGTGGGCGATTTTTACGAGACCTTTGCCGAAGATGCCATCCGGACGTCCGAGATTCTGGGCATCACGCTGACCCGAAGGGCCAATGGCTCGGCAGCATTTGTGGAGTTAGCCGGATTCCCTTACCACGCCCTCGACACCTATCTTCCTAAACTGGTTAGATCGGGAGCCAGGGTGGCCATCTGCGAGCAATTAGAAGATCCGAAACTTACAAAAGGGCTGGTAAAAAGAGGCATCACCGAACTGATTACCCCCGGTGTGGCGCTGAACGACCACGTACTCGAGAACAAGGAGAATCACTTTCTGGCTTGCGTCTCTTTTGGGAAATGGCAATTTGGTGTAGCCTTTCTCGATATCTCTACCGGTAACTTCATGGCCACCTCTTGTAATCGCGATTACACCGACAGGCTCCTGGCCGGATATCAGCCCAAGGAGATTTTGCTGCCGCGAAATCTGATTCAGGATTTTAAAGAGCTGTTTGGCACAAAATACGAACTTTCTCCCCTCGAGGAGTGGGCTTTCGACGAAACTTCGGCACGCGAAAAACTCCTTACTCAATTGGGTTCGGAGAGCCTGAAAGGGTATGGTCTAGACACATCGCCTGCGGGTGTAACAGCTGCGGGAGCCATCCTCCAATATATGGAGATTACCCGCCACGAAGGGATGAAACATATCCGCACCCTTAGGCGGATCGACCCCGACGACCATATGTGGCTCGATCGGTTTACGCTACGCAATCTGGAATTAATACACTCCCCAAACGAAGGGGGGAAGAGTCTCATCGAAGTGTTAGACCACACCGCCTCGCCCATGGGGGCACGACTGTTAAAGCAGTGGATCTGCCTGCCCCTGAAGGAGGCATCTGCCATTAACCGTAGGCTCGACAGTGTAGCGTGGCTGGTTTCGCACCGTGAGGAGGCTGCAGCCGCGAAAGAGCAACTCCGGCAAATGGGCGATATGGAACGGATCGTTTCAAAAATTGCCTCTTCCAGAATTTCGCCCCGCGAAATGGTTCAACTGAAGTGCGCTCTGAAAGCCCTGATTCCTGTTAAACAATTTTGTGTAAATAGTGCCGATACGGGGTTGACAGAATTGGGCAAACAACTGAACCCCCTTTCGGATCTCTGCAAAAAGATTGAGACCACACTTAACGACAATGCCCCTCCTGCGCTCAATAAAGGGGGTGCCATTGCAAGCGGGGTAGATGAGGAGCTCGACTCTTTGATTGCCATTTTGCGCGACGGCAAAAATTTCTTGCTTCGGCTTCAGCAAAAGGAGACCGAACGGACAGGTATTTCCTCGTTAAAAATCAGTTTTAACAATGTATTCGGTTACTTTATAGAAGTACGCAATACCCACAAAGATAAGGTCCCGCCCGAATGGATCCGAAAGCAGACCCTCGTAAGTGCCGAACGCTATATTACCGAGGAGCTGAAAGAGTACGAGGAGAAAATTCTGGGGGCTGAAGAGAAGATTGCCCGGATAGAAGCCCGAATCTTTGAGTCGTTAACCACCGAAGCGGCCACGCATCTGCGCGATATCTCAACAAATGCCCGTCTGATTGCCAGCCTCGATTGCCAGTTGTCGTTGGCCGAAGTGGCTGTAAAATACGGATACTGCAGGCCGGTGGTAAACGAGACCGAGAAACTGGAGATTTTTGGCGGCCGCCATGCGGTGATCGAGACACAACTTTCTCCGGACAGGCCCTACATCGCCAACGACCTTTACCTCGACACCTCCGACAGACAGATTCTGATGATTACCGGCCCGAATATGTCGGGGAAATCGGCATTACTGCGGCAGACAGCGCTTATTGTTATTATGGCCCAAATGGGCAGTTTTGTTCCGGCCGACAAGGCCGAGATTGGAATTGTTGACAAAATTTTTACAAGGGTTGGTGCCTCCGACAATATTTCACAAGGCGAATCGACCTTTATGGTAGAGATGGCCGAAGCAGCCGGCATTATGAATAACATCTCATCGCGTAGCCTGATTTTGCTCGACGAGATTGGCCGGGGTACCAGCACTTACGACGGGATTTCGATTGCCTGGGCCATGGTGGAGTACCTGCACGAGCACCCCTCAGCCCACCCGCGCACCCTCTTTGCCACCCACTACCACGAACTGAACGATATGGAGGAGACCTTTGTCAGGGTAAAAAACTTCAATGTCTCTATCAAGGAGGTGGGCCAGAAGATTATCTTCATGCGAAAATTGGTACCTGGAGGGAGCGAACACAGCTTTGGAATCCATGTGGCAAAAATGGCAGGCATGCCCCCCAGTCTGATTGAGAGAGCCCGGGAAATTCTGCACAAATTGGAGAGTTCACGGCAAGAAAAGGGCCCGGCGCGTCCGGCCGAAGCCCTGGGCACCACACGCGAAGGGTACCAACTCTCTTTCTTTCAGCTGGACGATCCGGTATTGAAACAGATCCGGGATGAGGTAAGGCAGCTTGATATCAACCGAATTACCCCCCTTGAGGCACTCAATAAGTTGAGTGAAATTCAGCGACTGGTGGGTGCCGACAAACGAAAATCTTCGAAATAACAGGCGATAACCCGAAAAAAATTGAATTCCATTTGCCGGAATTGAATCTCTTTGTATATTTGCACCACCAAAAAGTCAGGCGGAAATAGCTCAGTTGGTAGAGCATAACCTTGCCAAGGTTAGGGTCGCGAGTTCGAGTCTCGTTTTCCGCTCGAATTCCCGGCAGCAATGTCGGGAATTTTTTTAGGGCCTTGGTGGTGGAATGGTAGACACGCGGGACTTAAAATCCCGTGACCATAGCGGTCGTGCGGGTTCAAGTCCCGCCCGAGGTACAATACAAGACTGATAATCGAAAGGTTATCAGTCTTTTTTTGTATACCCTACCATCGAAGCGCGAAGGAAATGCACCAAAAAAGGGCTATATTTATGTATTGCTGAAGCAACAGTGCAACAGTGCAACAGTGCAACAGTGAAACAGTGAAACAGTGAAACAGTGAAACACTGAAACAGTGCAAAAGTGCAACAGTGAAACAGTGCAACAGTGCACCGCGCGTCAGCGCAGCACCAGAGCACCAGAGCACCAGAGCACTATCTCTTTGCACTTGAGCACCGCGCGTCAGCGCATCACCAGAGCACCCGCGCGAAGCGCAGCACTCGAAGCGCTAATGCGCTTCGAAGCACCAGAGCACCCGCGCGAAGCGCATTCACCATTAACCATTAACCATTAACCATTCCTAATTAGTATGTGCCGAAGAGAAGCTACACAGATTGTTAGAGGCCAGCATGCCGTCGATGGTGCAGGCGTACGTTTACGCCGGGTGCTGGGGTTAAGAACCATTAAGGATTTTGATCCTTTTCTTATGCTCGACGGTTTTGATTCTTTAGATCCTGGCGATTACATTAAGGGTTTTCCCTGGCATCCACACAGGGGCATAGAAACTCTTACCTATCTGATTAATGGCAAGATAGAACACGGCGACAGCCTTGGAAACAGTGGAACAATAGGTGATTTAGAGTGTCAGTGGATGACAGCCGGTTCGGGGATTATTCATCAGGAGATGCCCAAAGCCTCCGAACGGATGTTGGGCTGTCAGATTTGGCTCAACCTGCCGGCAAAAGATAAGATGACCCTCCCGGCCTATGGGGATATCACCCACGATAAGGTACCTGTGGTGAAAGAGGAGCAGGCTGAGGTAAGAGTCGTTGCCGGCACCTACAAAGGGAAAGCCGGTGCTTTCGAGGGCCGCTATGTGAAGGTAAGATACCTCGATGTGAAGCTGGCTCCGGATAGCAGCTGGAAGTACTCCGAAGCCCCAAACAGCGAAACGCTGTTTATCTACCTGCTCGACGGAACATTGGCAACGAATGAAAATCTTTCTGATTTCGAGGAAAAGGCTTGTGCTATCCTCTTTTCGGCATCGAACCGGAGCGAAAACGAAATTCAGGAGGTAACCGTGCAATCCGGAAAGCAGGGCGCCCGGTTTGTTCTTTTGGCGGCGAATCCTCTCAGGGAACCCATCGCCTGGGGTGGCCCGATTGTAATGAACACAAAGGAAGAGCTGGAACTTGCCTTCGAGGAGCTGGATAACCGGACCTTTATCAAACACAACGTGTAAGGAATCCTGCGAGAATCTAAATCGTAAAGAACAGGTTGATGAAAACAGACCTATCAATATTTCTACTACTGCTCTCTCTGATTTCAGGAGGCATGCCAGCGGTGGCCCAGCAAGGCGAAACCAAGCGAAGTACCGAATATGCCGACTTTAACCCTGGCAACAACAACGATTCGCACAGCGAGTGGATACAATCTATCGAGATTATAAGCCCGGCTCTGCGTTCGGAGGTAAAGGGCCGTATTAAGGTTGTGTTTCAGGCACCCGGCATGAGTGCGGCAAAAGCCATGTGCTGGCAACAGCCCACCCGCAAGGCTCCCGACCCTTGGGGACACGATGTAGATCTGGCTCCTCGCTTGCAACTCGACGCGGAGGGGAATGGTTCGTTTATGTTCGATGCCGATCAGTTCCCCAACGGCCCCCTCACCCTCCGAATCATGGCAAATAATAAAGCCACCGGAAAGCAGGATGTTCGCGAACTGCAGCTTTACAACACCGGAGGCGTGAAATGGAATCAGGGCATTCCGAAGAGCACACCGCCGGCAGCAAAGGGAATGAAACAGGTCTTTGCCGACGATTTCGACGGGCCCCTCTCCATCTCGAACGATGGCAGAGGCAAGCGGTATATGGCCCACAAGCCCGGAGGGGGCGATTTTAGCGGCTATCCCTTTACCGGACCCGAGTCGCCCAAAAATCCCTTTGGGCAAAAAGATACCTGGCTGCGAATTCATGCATCGAAAAAGAGCGATGACCCTTCCGACAAAGGGAGTTCGGGAATTATTGCACCTCTCGACGCCGACCTCAAGGGATTCTATGCCGAGGCCCCCTTTTACATGGAGTGCCGCTTTACGGCCCAGTCGGCACCCGGTACATGGCCGGCCTTCTGGACGATTGCCCGTGCCGAAGGGAAAGCGGGGGTCGATGAACTCGATATTATTGAGGCTTACGGGGGCGTAGGGAAAGGCAATCCCAACAGTTTTGGCCTTTACAGCGTAACCAGCCATTTCTGGGGGCAGGGCGAAGGAGGCGAGCCTCTCAAAATGCCATTCCCCACCAACAAACGAATCGACATGACGCAGACCGGCGGAGGCTCCTCCTGGTCGACCACCTTCCACACCTATGGATTGCTGGTGAATGAAACCGACATCATCTACTACCTCGACGATATGGAGGTCTTCCGCCATCCATCGACCGAACATTCAAAGAGGGGAAAGAGCTTTTTTATGATCAACTATGCCATCGGAGGAATCAGCGGGTGGAAAATCGATCTGGAGCGAGAAGGACATGCCTCCGATATGTGGGTAGATTATGTTCGGGTATTTCAGGCCGAAAAGGAGAAAGCCGTTCCGGATGCCGACCAGACAGCGGCCTTCGAGGCAGCCAAAGCACTATCGTGGAAGTTGGCTTTCGAAGATGATTGTACCCGGGATTGGCGCGAGAAGTGGTTTATGGATGGCACGCAGGGCCGGATAACCCACAGCCGAAAGGGAATGGACTATTTGGCCGGCAAGCAGTTGGAAAACGACTCCTGCCATACGGTGTTGTGGACCCGAAAGAAGTTTTCGGACGATATTCGGGTGGAGTACGATTTTACCCGTCTCGACACCACTTCGATAGGGGTAAATATCATCTATTTGTTAGCCACCGGAAGCGGAAAAGGTCCCTATAAAAAGGATATCGCCAAGTGGACCCGTCTGCGCCGGGTTCCGGCCATGAAAAACTATTTCGATCACATGCACACCTACCATATCAGTTATGCCGTGAACGGAAAAGGAAATCCCGAGCCCGACTATATCAGAGCCCGCCGTTACATGCCCGAAACCGGCAATGGACTGGAAGGCACCGGATTACTTCCGGAGTATCTCGACACAAAACTCTTTATACCGGGAAAGCCTTACCATATCAGCGTGATACGATACGGCTCTACCCTTTTTATGGAGGTAACCAACGGGGTAGACAGAGATCTCTTCTATTTTGACACAAGCACACATCCTTCGGTGAAAGCAGGCAGAGTAGGGCTCCGCCAGATGTGGGGTCACGATTCGCGTTATGCCAACTTCAGGATCTATACTCGTTGATGCGCGCCGAATAGCGACACACCGGGCGGCGGCTTCCCGGCTGAATGCTTCAAAAACCTGATATTACGTCTGCCCCGGCTTACTGAATGGCAATAGGGAACTCCCGATAGCCACCATCTTTGCTCCACCGAACCACATAATTCCCTTTGAGCCGCTCTTTGGTTTGCGGATCTTTCCCATCCCACTGTATAAAGAAGACCCCCTCTCTAATTCTGCCCGAATAGAGGTTGGCCACTTTTTTTCTGCGAGGTGAGTAGAGATCGATTGCCAGATTGCCACTACTCCAACTCTTGCATAACAGGATAGAATTTCCACCTTTGGGCAGGATATGGGGAAGAGCCACAGCAGCGTACAACTCCTTACACTCGGTGAACGCAAACTTAGGAACAGTTACCTTTCCCCTGGCATACTTTCGGGAAAAGCCCGGAGGGGTGGCCAGTACCTCCCTTTTGTACCGTTGGTATCCCTCCGAAAGGGTATCGCCCTTAAAACGCAACGCGTATAAATCGCGAATGGTTTGATCGAAATCGAGCAGGCTCGTCCATAACTCACCCCCGTTTTTTACCACATTCGAGTGGCCGTAAGCCCGCTTGAAGGCGGCCAGACCGGTGGTATCGCCATCAGCGCCCAGCCCGTTGGAGTTGATAAATTTGGGATCCTCCCGGCTGCCGTTCCACATCACCTTGAGATTGGTGTTGATAATCCGGCGGATATCCTGCTCGTCGAAGACAATGCCATAGTGGTATGCCTCCACAATTTTAGACACCTCACCCGCCTGGTAGCCCGAACGCCAGGGGTGCACCCAGATACCGTGCCGGGTATCACGCTTTGCCAGATCTACATCGCCGGGGTAAAGAGGTTCGTAATAGTTCCAGCAGTAGTGGTCATCGAAAAACTGAAAATGGCTCTTCACCGTAAAGAAGATCCGTTCGGCCCTGTCGCGGTAAAAGGCTTCGCCGGTAACCCTGTGCAACTTAAGACAAACCAGCGCGGCATCCATCTGCTTATTAAAGGGGTGGCTCACCCCGGCTCCAGAACTGTTGGGTGAATGAATCCATTCATTCAGGTTACCCTCCTTCAAAAAATTGGCCGAAGCAATATAGCCGCCGTATGGACCATCCTCAATCCAGGTGCCCCGCTTATCGTACTTCTCAACAAAGTTGCGTTTGGCCGATGCAATGTAAGGAGCAACCCGCGAAGCATAGCCCGCTTTTAGAGCCCGATCTTCAAACACCAGGATAGCATAATCGAGCATCCCGTCAAACAGAATGGCATCGCCCACCAAGACGTCGGTCCAATAGCGCTTGTCGTAGAGCGAGGGACCGATCCAACCTTTATAGCCGTCGGGCGAACTATCCATCCGCGAGAGAAGCCAGTCGCAGTAATCCAAACCCGCCTCAAGGTAGGCAACATTACCGGTCGATCTATAATAATCGATAAAGACCTCCGTGCGGGTTCTGGCGTTCCAGCAAAAGCTCTCCCCTTTAGGATTATCCCTGAAGGCCGGAAGCGATATGGCTCCTTCGAAAAGTTGTTTTGGCGAAGGATCGGATCGCCTTTGAGCTATTGCCGAAAAAGGGAAATAGAAGCAGAAACCGATAAGAAAAAGAGAAAACCAAAAATGACGCATAAGTGAAATTATTTGACAGATAAGTGGGCATTTCATGCGGGAAAAGCCGGTAAAAGGTACGCAAATTTTCTGGGGAAAATGCTTATATTGCGGACTATACGCATAACAAAATCTTAAGAACATGTCCTCAACAACAAAACAACTGATTGCCGGAACGGCATTTCTGTTATCGATGGTAACACCCATTTGGGCCAATGCAAAAAAGGAGATTCCGGCCACCGCTTCCGAACAGGCCGGATTGGTGATTCGTGCCGATAAGGGAGTGAATGTTATCCATCCCAATGTATATGGCCAATTTGCCGAACATCTGGGCCACTGTATATACGGTGGCATCTGGGTAGGCAAGGAGTCGGCCATTCCCAACACCGACGGCTACCGAAACGATGTAATGCAGGCCCTGAAAGCACTGAAGATACCCAATCTGCGTTGGCCGGGCGGTTGCTTTGCCGATGAATACCACTGGATGGACGGGATCGGGCCCAAAGAAAATCGGCCCAAAATGGTAAACACCAATTGGGGTGGCGTTGTAGAGGACAATAGCTTTGGAACCCATGAGTTTCTCAATTTCTGCGAACTAATTGAAACACAAGCCTATATCAGCGGTAACGTAGGCAGCGGAACCGTTGAGGAGCTGGCCAAATGGGTAGAATATGTGAATGCCGAGGGCGAAACCCCTATGTCGAGGCTTCGCATTCAAAACGGTCGCGAAAAACCCTGGAATGTTACGTTATGGGGTATCGGTAACGAAAGCTGGGGCTGCGGCGGTAACATGCGTCCTGAGTATTATGCCGATCTGTTTAGACGATATGGTACCTACGCCCGCAATTACGGCTCTAATCGCCTCTTCAAAATTGCCTGCGGTGCCTCCGACTACGACTATAACTGGACAGAGGTGATGATGAAAAATGCCGGTTCGCAAATGAACGCCCTCTCACTGCACTACTACACCGTAAAAGGATGGTCGGGCAGCAAAGGGTCGGCCACAAAATTCGACCTCGACGAATACTACTGGACCCTTGGCAAGTGCATGGAGATTGACGAAGTGATTAAAAAACACATCGAAATCATGGACAAGTACGACCCCCGCAAACGAGTTGCCCTCTATGTTGACGAATGGGGTACCTGGTGGGATGTAGAACCCGGAACCAATCCCGGTTTTCT